>JANLGX010000316.1 GCA_024654005.1 Gemmatimonadaceae bacterium
AGGAGATCGAGAATCACGAGTTCGTCTATGGGGATGAGCGGATCAAGCGCACCGTCAGTTGCGGAGTCGCGGCCTGGCCGCACCCGCGTATCTCCTCCCGCGATGAGATCATCAAAGCCGCCGACGACGCTCTCTATGTCGCCAAGGAACGGGGGCGCGACAGAGTGGTACGTTTCGACAGTGAAGAATTCAAGGCGCACTCCAAGCCGCCCGAGCCGGCCCACTCCGGTCTCGCGGCATCGGTGCAGACCGGCAGCTGACACCGCCCGTGCCCGGGAAGCCGGCGGCCCGGGCCGCTGAGCTCCGCGACGCGCTCACGCGCGCGTCGCACGAGTACTACGTGCTCGACCGGCCGCGGCTGGCCGACGCCGA
Source organism: Gemmatimonadaceae bacterium (assembly GCA_024654005.1). Classification (GTDB taxonomy): domain Bacteria; phylum Gemmatimonadota; class Gemmatimonadetes; order Gemmatimonadales; family Gemmatimonadaceae; genus JACDCY01. Next base: position 373 of record JANLGX010000316.1, read on the forward strand.
GTACGACGGCCTGTTCCGCGAGCTGCAGCAGATCGAGGAGCAGCATCCCGAGCTGCGCACCGCGGACTCGCCCACGCAGCGCGTGGGCGCCCCGCCCGCGAGCCAGCTCGACAAGTACCAGCACCTGGTGCCGATGCTCTCGCTCGGCAACGCCTTCGACGACGACGAGCTGCGCGCGTGGGAGCAGCGGCTGGTACGACTCGCCGGCGACGACGCGCTGCGCTCCGGCTACACCACCGAGCTCAAGATCGACGGCGCGGCCGTGAGCCTCACGTACACCGACGGCATTCTGCTCAACGGCGCCACGCGCGGGAACGGCTCCATCGGCGAGGTGGTGACCAGCAACATCCGCACGGTGCGGGACGTCCCGCTCAAGCTCGCCGGCGACGCGCCGTCGGGAACGCTGGAGATTCGCGGCGAGATCTACATTCCCTTCAGCGCGTTCGAGGAGATGAACGCGGCCCGCGCGCGGGAGGGCGATTCCCTCTTCGCCAATCCGCGCAACGCGGCCGCCGGCTCGCTGCGGCAGCTCGATCCGGCCGTCACCGCGTCCCGTCCGCTCCGGTTCTTCGGCTATGCCGTCGCCGCGCCTGGGATCGCGCTTCCCTTCCAGAGGCAGTGGGAAGTGCTCGACGCGCTCGAGAGCTGGGGCGTCCCGGTCGCGCCGCACCGCAAGCGCTGCAAGACCATCGACGAGGTGTTCACCTGGGCGCACAAGCTCGAGCACGAACTGCGCGCGTCGCTTGATTTCGCGATCGACGGCGGCGTCGTGAAGGTCGACTCGTTCCGCGTGCAGGAGGAGCTGGGCGTCGTGGGCGGACGCGAGCCGCGCTGGGCGATCGCGCGGAAGTTCGCGCCCGACATCGCCGAGACGACCCTCCTCGCGATCAAGGTGAACGTCGGACGCACCGGCGCGCTCAATCCGTACGCGGTGCTCGAGCCGGTGGAGATCAGCGGCGCGATCGTGAAGCTCGCGACCCTGCACAACGAGGATTTCGTCAAGCAGCGCGACCTGCGCGTAGGCGACCGCGTGCAGGTGAAGCGCGCGGGCGAGGTGATACCGCAGGTGATCGCGCCGGTGACCACGGCCCGGACCGGTGATGAGCGGCCGTGGTCGATGCCGCCGCGCTGCCCTCGCTGCAACACGCCCGCGATCCGCGAGGAAGGCGAGGCGCTGTCGTATTGCCCCAACGTGGCGTGCCCGGGGCGCAGGCTTGAGGGGCTGGTTCACTTCGCGTCGCGCGGCGCAATGGACATACGGGGGCTGTCCTACGCCCGCATCGAGCAGCTCATCGACGCCGGCCTGGTGCGCGACGCCGCTGACCTCTACCTGCTGACGCCGGAGCAGCTCCTCGAGCTCGACGGCTACGCCGCGAAGAGCGCCGCCGCGCTCGTCAAGGCGATCGACGCCTCCCGCGCGCAGCCGCTGTCGCGGCTGCTGTACGGCCTCGGCATCCGCCACGTGGGAGAAGCGGCGGCGCAGCTGCTCGCGCGCCACTTCAGCGATCTCGACTCGCTGGCGGCGGCCGGCGTAGAGGGGATCGGTAAGATTCGCGGC
>JANLGX010000154.1 GCA_024654005.1 Gemmatimonadaceae bacterium
GGCGCTGGAGACTGACCTTTACGATAGGTTGCTTGAGCGAGGCACATCAGAGACCCAGGCGCTGGCGTTGGTGAAGCCTCTGATGGACAAGCTCTCAAAGGACTTCGACGACACGCTCAGCGACGTGAGGTTGAAGATGCGGTTGACCAACCCGGAGCTGCTCGCGGACCTGGCGACGTGGGGCTACTACCCGAACCCATCGAAGGCTGCGCGCGAGATCCTTTTGCAGTATCAATAAGGGTCAGCCAAGTAGCAGGCTTCATCCGCGTCGTTGGTACCGAAGTAGAAGTCCCGCTCTTGGGCTGCGGCGCACTCCTCGCGCACCGACTTGTCCGCGTAGAGCATGGCCACACCTAAGAGAACGAAGAACCCGAGCCCAATCCAGAAGAGGCTCCAGAAGCCTATGCCGTTCTCATCGTCCATCGCGGCTTCATCGTACGCTGCCTGTCAAGCCGAACGGCTATTGCCCGAGCCCGAGTAAGAAGTCTCGTGTGATCTTGTGGAAATACCAGGGGCTTCGGCCTCGACGAGACGGGCGACGTAGGCATCGAGCGATGCGACAGGGATCCGAACCGCGCTGCCAATGTGCACGACTTGGATCTGCCCATCGCTGATCAGTCGATACAGCATCGCCCGCGAGCAGCCGAGCGCCGTGCAGGCCTCTGTGATTCGCAAAAGAATTGGATCAGTCATCATTTCCGCCTTTGGTAAGAGTCCGTAGGCGCACTGGTGGACGCCTAGTGGCATAGTGTCATAGGGCTTCTAGGGCGTCTACCCCTATCAAAACCCCTAGCCGGTTTTGGGTTACACAGGGGGTTACACAGCCCCCCTGCCGAACGGTATTGATACCTCGTCTCAATCCGTTGTACCGTAAGCCTTATGGACGAGATGGACACCGCTGGCCTGCCTCTCGCAGAGGACACAGCGCCGGACTTGCCCCAGGAACCGCTGCCAGATGCACCGGAAACAGGGGAAGAGACTGGTTCTGAAACGACTGCGGAGACCGCACCGGAAACCGAAGACGCCACATCGCAGTTCGAGGAAAGCGAACTCGAAGAGCTAGCCAGCAAGGACCCGACCCTCAAGACGTGGCTTGAAAAGAAGCTGAAGTGGGAACGGGACAAGGCAGACGAATCCAACCGGCGCAAGCGCGAGAACGAAGTCGCCCAGGCGAAGAAGGCCGCTGAGGACTCGGTACTGGAGCAGCAATACGCTGCTGCCGTCACCCGTGCCCAGGAAGCCTTCGGAGGGCAGACGGCGGAATCCTTCGCCAAGCTGGTGCGGTACGTTGCCGAGAACGGCATCCCTGAGGACTTCTCGCCCGAGAAGTATTTCGGCGAGATGACCAACTGGCTCTTCGACGCCACCCGCACGACGGTGGCCCTCGACGCTGCTGATAAGCGCGCAAAGCTGCTCGCCACGCAGTACCCCGAATGGTCGGCCTCCCCCGAGCTGGTGCAGGACTGGACGAAAGCACTCCAGTCCCGAGATCCACAGAAGCTCGACCTGGCCTACATGAAGGCGACTGCGGAGGCGGCACAGTCCATGTTGAAGGCTCAGCTATCCAAGGAAGCTGAGGCAGCCCAGGAAACCGAATCGCAACGCAAAGCGAAGGCTGAGGCGCTGAAGGAGACCGAGGAAACCCGGCTTTCCAGCGACCGGCCAACGCGCGACCTGCCTGCCTCGGGCGGGCGCCGTCTCACCACGCCAGAAGAACTTGCAAAGATGCCATCCCAGAAGGTGGCACAGCTGGCCCGCGAGAATCCGAAAGAGCTAGATCGGATGATCAAAGAGGCCGACGACGTAGCGGCGAGACGCGCCAAGCGCGAGGCAGTGCGGACATGACATTAGGAGTCGGCATTGTCCACCTCACTGACCAGTACTACCCAGGCCGTGCGAATCCCGGCCATCACGAGCGCGAAGCTCATTGCCTACCGTGAGGCCAACCTTGGCTTCTCGGGAACCGTCTCCCAGCGATACGTGGACGAAGCCAAGGTAGGCTCGACCATCCGCTGGGGCCTTCTGAACGTCCGTTCGGCGTCCTCGAAGTCTGAGGGCAACAGCGGCAACGACATCACCTTCGCGGTGGACACGCCCACGGCTGTCACCCTGACGATCAATCAGCACCAGTACAGCGCCTTCGAGGTTGAAGAGTTCGTCGAAAAGCTCTCGATCGTCGATGACGAAGACGTTGAGACCAAGAACGCGATGTATGCGGTGAACCTGGCGATTGATGACACCCTCGCGGCGCTCATCGACAACGCTGACAACGCCGTTGGCACCCTCACCATCGACCTCACGGACGATGACACGCGGCGCGGCCAGCAGTATCTGGATGATGCCGACGCCCCCGGCGACGGGCGCTTCTTCGCGATGGCGCCAGCGACCAAGAACTCGATGCTTGCGATCAACCGCTATGCCTCTTCGGACTTCAACCGGGGTGGCGGCGCGAACATCGTCAAGGGCGAGTTCGGCGACATTTACGGCTTCCGCACCTGGGTGAGCACAAACGTCGAAGGCACGAACGCTGCCGGCCACGACAACGGCATGTACCACCGTGACTTCTTCGCGCTCGCTCTCCGCATGGCCCCCCGCGTCCGCACGTTCGACGACATCTCCAACCTATCAACGCAGAAGGCCGTTAGTGCCATCTGGGGTGTCACGGAAACTCGCGATGACCACGGCGTGTTCGCACGAGGAGCATAACAATGGCGGCTGCTAAGTGGACCTGCCCGGTTGATGATTGCGGCAAGGAGATAGATGCGCGAGGCCGAATGGGTCACATCCGCCACCACCAGGCCCGCGACCAGACCGTGGCTGTCCTTGACATGCCGCCGGTGCCGCCGCCTTCACAGCGGGCGCGTTACCGGCGCGCCACGGATACGGTCATCCTCAAGCCGCTGGAGCAGATCCGGCGGGCGCCCCAGGTGGTGACGTGTGCGGGCGGGTACTACCTCGACCCGGAAGGCGCGACCATCCGCGACGCGCTGCACTACTACCCGAACGGGGCTGGCCCGGAGGATTTCGGCCCGGCGGATCAGAAGTTCGCCGTGGACTACGACCGCCACCGGGCGCGGCAGGCTGCCAAGGGCTTCAAGTGGCTTGGGGCGACGCTGAACGCGGGTGCGGTTCGGGAGCTGGTGAAGACCATTGCGGCCAACCGCCCCGACGAAGTGAAGCAGACCGAATACGAAATCGAAAACTGCGAGCACACCATCCGCCACTCGGTGGACGCTACCCAGCGGGCCGTGGCCCAGCGGCGTTACGAGCAGTTCAAGCGGCGTCTTGAGTTGCTGATGGCCCCCATCGATGCGGACGCGCTCATTGCCGAGCTGGACGCCATCGCGAAGGCCCAGCGGCTCGCCAAGATCGCTCCCGAACTGCGGGCTGTGCTGATGGAGATGATGGACGACAGCGCCCAGAAGCTCATCACCCAGCTTGGCACCCGAGAGCGAGTGACCGACCCGGAGCTTGGCATCTCGCCCGGCCCCGCTGCCAAACACAACCCGAACTGGACCGGCGTCTCGACGAGCGGCTTCGACGGGAAGGATTTTGTGGATGTTGCCGACTGACGTGCGCCGTGATCCGCAGCGCCGCTGGCGAGTCCGGCTTGACTCCCCTACGGGAGGCGAGTGGATTGAAGGTGAGCTGAAGATCCCGCGCAAGTTGGCCCTGGCAGAACGCCACACCAACGACTGGCTCGCGAGGCAGCGCTTTGTCGTCGCGAAGGTTGACAGGTGGATGCGCTGGCGTGCGAAGTACGGGTTCGTTCCCGTGCCTGGCACGCTCAGCCTTTCCGAGCCGTATGACCTGCTACGCGGCACGCCGGTGCTGACCCTTGTCCCCACCACGTTCAACGAGGGCGAGGGGGAGGACATGGTGGGCATCCGCTGCCGCTACCTGGCCCACCGCGAGAAGCCCATGTTCGTCTCGATGGAAGACTACATGGAACAGCGCACGTGGGCTGATAGACTCGGTATTGATACTGAGTCTCAAAAAGCCAAGGACACCGAGAACGCCATCCCCGACGGGGAAGACGTGATCGAAGTCGAGGGCGGGGAGGACCCGATGGAAGTAGCTGAGGCGCGGCGCCAGGAATGGGGCATCAAGCGCAGCGACTACCTGGTCGGGAATCTCTGGGACCCCCTGGGAGAAGAAGAATGACAGCCAAACTCACCGATACCGTCAAGCTCACGGACGTTGCAGACGAGCCGGATACCTGGGAGGGCAGAAGTGCTTCCGGGCAGACGGTGGTCACGGCCAGCGTGGGGCCGCGCGGGCACGTCCTGGTGACGGTCACCCGCAACGGCCATTCGCTGGAGCGCATCGACCTGGGGTACGAACCCAACATGGGTCCGCACGCCATCATCAAGACGGACGGCAAGAACCTCTACATGACGCAGAAGGAATCCTTCGCCGAGGCAGAGGTCATTCCGATCGTCTAGTGGCAGTCGGAGGACGCCATAGGGCCTCCACGAGGACAACATGAGTGCAAACAACTACCTGCCAAGGCGCATTCAGGATGCCTGGCAGCGGATGGCGGTCCCGGAGTCCGTCAAGGCGATGCTGGCCTTGCACGGCAACCCGGCCTACGTGTCCTTCTGGGACGACTTCGTAGGCGATTCCGCCGGCACATGGCCCGCCAGTGCCAACTGGGGCTACCCGGCAACGGTCGGAGTGGGCACCGAAACCATCGCCATCGCGGCGGCGGTTGGCGGCGAACTGACGCTGACGACCAATACCAGCTCCGGGGACGGGGCAGGGCAGGGCGTCGGCCTTCACTGGAACGGCGACCTCAACTGCTACTTCGCTGCCCGGCTGAAGATCGATGACATCACCTCGTCCAAATTCGAGATTGGCCTGACCGACTCGGTAGCGGACGAAGGCGGTGCCGTCGATACCAAGTCCACCCCGACATTCACGGCCACCGACTGCGCGGTCTTCGTGCGGGACACGACCGAAGATGTGGCGCTCACTTTCGTCACCAACGGCGGCTCCTCGGACGGCAACGCTGACTCGGCCTTCACGGTGGCGAATGACACCTATTTCATCGTGGAGATCGTCGTCTCCGGCAACGTGGCCTCGGGCTACGTCAATGGGCAACTCGCGGGTAGCGGCAACATCGAGGGTGGGAACGCTCTCACGCCGTGGGCCTTCGTTGAAACCCTCACGACCGCCGCCAGGGTGCTGACGCTCGACTGGTGGCTTTGCATCGGACCAAGGAGTTAAGAGATGGCACAGGATACTTTCAAGGTCCGAACCGCCCCGGCGGGGCTGACCAACAACTCGGACACGCTGATGACGGTCTCGCCTCACGGTGCGGGCGTCGTCCTTGATTTCCTCACGCACTCCATTCTTAACGGACACGGCTTCGAGGTGCGCCTCGGTGTACTGACGACTCCCGTGACCGGCGACGTGGAAGTGACCACCACGGCAGCGGAGATGTCTGCTGACTCGGTGGCGGGGCATGCGCTCATCCCGGTGCGCTTCATCTTCGACCTTGAAGCCCTCGGGGGCACCCTCCCGCAGTCGTCGGTGAAGATGACCGCGACCGCATCCACGGCTGGCACGGCGTTCACGCCGCTGCCCCTGCTCACGGGCGGGCGGGCTGCGGCGACCACGGCTCGTGCTGCGGCGGCTGGCGGCGTCACCGTTGTGGACGATGCTGCAACCACCACGCGGCTGCTCTACGCGCAGCACCAGACAGCGATGGGCGACCTTGAGACGGACGTGGATCTCTGGGGCCGGGGTGCCGTCAACGGTGCCGGGAACATCTACGTCGCCGTGGGCTCGGTCTCGACCGGCTCCACCTATTTCACGGCGCTCTCTTACCTGGAATTCACCAGCGCCCAACTCGGAATCTAGTTCTCGCGACTCCACGGGGCATGACCCCGGCGCGACGAAAGGAACGGAAATGCCACTTTTGCAGGTAATCAGGGGACTCGGAGCGGGGTTTGGCAACGGAGCCAGCCCCGGCGCCCGTCTCACCACGATGGCCGACCAGGTTGTCACCGGCTTCTACCAGGCCATGCTTCTCGACGGGCGTGGCTACCAGGTACGCGCGGGCACCATCACGACCCCGCTCACGGGCGACGTTGCCATTACGGACACGGCGGCGGAGATGTGCGCGGACGCGGCGACCGGCACGACCATTCTGCCGTTCTTCATGCAGGTGGACATCGAGGCGCTTGGCGGCACGCTTCCGCAGGTTGCGGCCAAGTCTGTTGCGACCGCTTCCACCTCAGGGACGGCCTTCGTGCCGCTGCCGCTGAAGAGCGATGGATCGGCTGCGGTGACCACCGCGCGCGTACAGGCCGCTGGGGCCGTCACGGTGACTGCTGAACTGGCTACGACTACGCCGGTGCACTACATCCGCACGATGGCCGTTGCGGGCGACGTGCAGGCCACCTGGGAGCCCCTTGCTGCCCCGGTTCTTGTTGGCCCTCGGTGCTTCTACGTGCAGGTGGGCTCGGCCAGCACCGGCTCCACGTACTTCGGCAACTTCAACTACATCGAAGTGCCGACGCTCATGGTGAATCCGAGCTAATGCCGACGTACACCTTCTCCTGTAGCTGCGGATGGCAGGGCGATAAGCGGGCAGGGCTTGAGGACTATGTCCTCCCCTGTCCTGCCTGCCAGGCTCCCGCGTCACGGGCGAGCGTCTACAGCATCAACTTCGCGGGGTTCACCAGCACACCTTTGGACCAGCGCACGTACCACCAGGAGTACAAGGACTTCCGGGATGCGGGCGCAGAGCTGGAGTACAAGCATCAGCGGTTGGAAGAGGCAGTGGGTCACTCTCTGCCTACTCCGCCGCTGGCACGCATGGCGAAAGCCAGGGCACAGGAATTGATCGCCAAGGGCGTGACCAGTTCAGAGGACTACCAGTCCCGACTGAAGCACTAACGGAGGTAGGGCAATGGCCCTGATAAACACCGTAGAGCCTTCCCCGGACGCCAACGACGGCGTATTGACCCGGAACCCTGAGCGCATCGGTAACCGCCGGTGGGGCACCAAGGTGTTCCTCAGTGGCACCGAGCAGCCGATCGAGATCAGTATCGCCGGGCAGCAGTTCGACCTGACGCTGCTCTCCTCGCAGGGGCGCGTGTTCTACGCGAGTGACGCCGACCAGAACGATGCGATTCTCGGCCAGACCAGCTTTGCGAACACGACGCCGACGTTCCTCCTGAGCGTCCCATCGGGTACGACGGGCATCCCCATGATGATGAGCCTCAGCCAGTCCGGGACCGTGGCGGGCGGCGACATCGACGTGATCATGGAGTTCGACGACGTTGACCGCTGGTCCACCGGCGGCACTACAGAAACCAAGTTCGCTTCACGCAGCGACAACCCGCTGGGTGGCGGGCTCTGCACGCTGCGGACGGGTGCTACTGCGACAGCGGGCTACGGCGTGCGCGCGGCTGGCTGGCATGTCGCACCGGATGTGAGCCCGGCTGAGGGCGTGATCAACGAGATCTTCTGGACGCCGACGGGGGCGCTGGACTTCCTCGTGGGGCCAGCCTCGTGGGCCATCTACACCTATGCGGGCGCCACCGGGCCGACGTGGCTTTGGACGCTGAAGTGGGCCGAGATCCCGACCTCGGAGCTGTAAATGGCAGTCACGCTGAACCTGACGCTTGCTGATGGTAATGCTGATGCTGAAGAACAACAAAATGATGTCAACTTCAGTAGTGCCGGAGCGACTGTGCGGCTGTATGCCAGTACCATTAGTACGGGCCGGTACGTTGGTGGTTTTCGATTTACTAATGTCACGATACCAACTGGTGCTACCATTACCGAAGCACTCCTATCGGTGTGGGCTTTTTCGACAACAGTCGATGACCCACATCTGGACTTTTATGGTGAGACAGGGGACAGCCCTGCTGATTTTTCGACTAATGCCGATGTTTTCAATAGGCCATTGACTTCTGCTAGTGTCGCGTGGAGTACGACCGGCATCGGAAATGCCGGTTATGTGGCGGCACCCGATCTTGCGACTATTGTGCAAGAAATCATCGATCAAGG
>JANLGX010000319.1 GCA_024654005.1 Gemmatimonadaceae bacterium
CAGATCCCTGCGAGATCAACTCCGCATTACGGGCCGCTCTGCATTACCCCAGTTATGCGGAGCACAGCATAACTACGGTATCCTGCGCGGCGGATGCTCGCGCCTGCGCGCTTATCGAGATCGGGGCATTCTCATCGGCATCTGCGCGCCCACACGCATCGAGGTTGATGCCTCTCAAACGTGCGCGCGAGCCGCTCGGAGCTTGTCCGTTGCTACGCCATTGGTGACGGTCGTAAGCATCTGTGTCTCCAGGTCTACGTCCCGTCAGGTTCTCGCAGCTCGTACGGCGACCAGCCACTCACGAACCCCGGTGCCGCCGAGTGCCGCTCCGCCGGAAACTCGAGCCCGTCGCCACACGCTCCGCTGCCTCACCGACAACGCTCCCAGGCCTCCGACAATTCGCCGTTGATCTCTCCAGACGTCATCCAGCACGTCGGTCGCGGTCTGAGGAATGTGCCGAGCAGAGTTGGTCTGTGTCCGTTCGCTCCGCGGACGTCGCCCGTCTTCGGCGAGCAGCCCGCACGGAAACACCGGCGTGGCCGGTCGTGCCAGGCGGAAGCTGTCAACGACATTGAGACACCAAGGGTGAAGTAATTAGAGTAGCGTCGCCATCGATCATCACGTCGGCCATCGGGGCGACCCGGAGGTCGTCCGAGGTGACGATCGTCGTTCCTGGGGTAATGCAGAGCGGCCCGTAATGCGGAGTTGATCTCGCAGGGATCTGATTCCGAACGAGATTCAACGCCTCCGGCCGGTGAAGCGCTTCGGATAGCTTCGCATAATCGCGAGGGGTTTCCTTGGGTAGAGTCGAGATCATCAACCCCAAAGGAGAACCCCATGCTGACGAGCTATTTTCGGGTCACCTATCCCGTGACGCGCCTCCGTGGTGCGCTTGCCGGTCGGTTTGTTGACGGCTTCGCTCAACACCTCGATGAGGCTGGGTTCAAGCCAGCGACCATCCGCGAGTATTTACGAGTTGTGCGCCACCTGAGCGCCTGGACTGAAGGCAGAGGCGACGCCCTCGAGAACCTGGATGACGGGTCCATGGAGGCCTTCGGGCGACACCTCCGCCGCTGCTGTCGATGCGTGACAGGGAAGAAGGTCCGCAAGAACGGCCATGCCGTGGCCCGGGCTCGGGTGTTTCTGACGTACCTCCGAGAGTTGGGGGTTGTCGAGTCGGCCAGGGTCGACTCTCGGAGGCCGGCCGAACGCCCTCTTCTCGACGCCTTCCGCCGTTTCATGTTCGAGCACCGCGGGCTGGCGGAATCCACCACGACCATGTACCTCCGCATCATCGCCAAGTTTCTGGACATGACGGATGGCGACAGCAGTCGTTGGAACGCTGGCGAGATCCGAGCATTCGTCCTCGGCTACCCGCACCGCCAGCTCAAGAATGTCGCGTCGGCCTTGCGGGCGTTCCTGCGATACCTCATCGCGGAGGGCCGATGCCCGGCGGCTCTCGAGGGGGCGATCCCGAAGGTCGCGTCGTGGCGTCTCGCGACGCTGCCGCGCTATCTGCCGGCCTCGGACGTGGAGCGGATCATCGCCGCGTGTGATCCGTCTACGCCGGTCGGTTGTCGAGACCGAGCGATCGTCCTCCTGCTGGCTCGTCTGGGTTTGAGAGCCGGGGATATCGTGGGACTTGGCCTCGCGGACATCGACTGGCAAGAAGCGCACCTGCTCGTCTCTGGCAAAGGACGACGCGAGGTGCGGCTCCCGCTCCCCCAGGAGGTCGGCGACGCCATCATGGCCTACCTTGAGCACGGGCGGCCGCCGGTGGCCATCACACAGGTCTTCCTTCGGACACCAGCCCCCGTACGCCCGTTCGCCGACAGCAGCGTGGTGTCCGGCATCGTGGCGCGAGCGATTCGACGCGCAGGCGTCACGGCGCGCTTCCGCGGTGCCCACGTGCTGAGGCATTCCGCCGCCACCCAGATGCTGCGGCAAGGTGCTTCGCTTGACCAGATCGGAGCCGTCCTGCGCCATGCCTCCATCGAGTCGACCGCGCATTACGCCAAGGTCGACGTGGCTCTTCTTCGGATGGTGGCCCAGCCCTGGCCGGAGGTGACCTCATGCTGATCGAGGCTGTCGAATCCTACCTCGCGGTTCGGCGACGAGCCGGATTTGGTCTGAATCGTGCCGAAACCCTCCTCCGACGTTTCGCCCAGTTCGCCGCTGCGCGAGGAGAGACGCACGTCGGGGCCGGGACCGCGGTCGACTGGGCTCGCCTCGCATCTTCTCCGCGCGATCGCGGTCGACGGTTGAGCATCGTGACGCATTTCGCACGTCACGCCCGAGCCGAGAACGCTCGGCACGAGATCCCTCCCTCCCTCTCGTTCGGTCATCACCCCGACCGGCGCGTCCCCTACCTGTTCAGCCCGACCGATATCCGGCGCCTCCTGGAGGCGGCGTCGTGCCTTGGCCCCCCAGGCTCTCTGCGCCCCTCGACCTATCGCACGCTCTTCGGGCTCCTCTGGAGCACGGGATTGCGCATCTCGGAAGCCCGCGCTCTGCGAACGGAGGATCTCAGCCCCGACGGTCTCGTCATCCGAGAGACCAAGTTCCGCAAGAGCCGCCTCGTGCCGCTTCACGAGACCGCCGCCGTGGGCCTGCACCGCTATCTCGAGCAGAGGCTGCGCGTTCCCGATCACGACGGCCACATCTTCATCAGCGTGTACCGACGGAAGTTAGGCCCGCATGTTGTCGGCGTCGTGTTCCGCAAGCTTGTGCGGCCGCTGGGCCTGCACGTGGGAGATCATCGGCCCCGCGTTCACGATCTGAGGCACTCCTTCGCCGCGAGGGCGCTGCTATCCTGCCCCCGTGACAGGGGCAACATCGGACACCACCTGCTGGCGCTGTCCACGTACATGGGGCACGCCAACGTCGCCAGCACCTACTGGTACTTGCACGCGACCCCCGAGCTCCTGGGCGACATCGCCAGCGCCGTGGACGCTTTCATGAAGGGAGACGGCCAATGACCGCCATCGCGCCCCACATCAGCGCATTCCTCCTGGAGCGGCTGCCGGTCGAGAGACGAGCGAGTCCGCACACCCAAGACTCGTACTCCTACGCCTTCCAGCTGCTCTTCCAGTTCACGAGCGAGCGATTGACGATTCCGCCGTCGGCCCTTCACGTCGAGCAGATTGATGCCCCGCTCGTGCTGGATTTCCTCAATCATCTCGAACGAGACCGAGGCAATGGCGCATCCACGCGCAACGTGCGTCTAGCCGCCATCAAGTCGTTCTTCCGCTTCATCGAATACCGCGTCCCATCCGCACTTGAGCAAGTGCGCCGCATCCTCGCCATTCCCCCCAAGAAGACGGAGGAACGACTGGTCGGTCACCTGACGGTTCCTGAAATGAAGGCCGTGGTCGCGGCGCCGGACCCGGCCACGCGAGATGGCATCCGCGATCGGGCGATGATCCACATGGCGTTCAGCGCGGGGTTGCGCGTCTCCGAGCTCGTCGGCCTTCGCCTGAACGATGTCGCTCTCGACGGCACCCCGACCATTCTCGTGCGGGGGAAGGGACGCCGTGAGCGGGCACTCCCACTCACCCACGAAGGGGCTCATGCGCTCCGGGCCTGGATGTCCGTACGAGGCCACGCATCTGTACCGGAGCTCTTCCTGAATGCTCGCGGCAACCATCTGACTCGCGCTGGGTTCGAATACGTGCTGCGCAAGCACGTCACGCCAGCGGCTGAGCGCTGTCCCTCCCTGCGCAAGAAACGCGTGTCTCCCCACGTGCTCAGGCACACCTGCGCCATGATCACGCTGCAGGCCACGCATGACATTCGAAAGGTCTCGTTGTGGCTCGGTCACGCCAGCGTCACGACCACCGAGATATACACCAGGGCGGATCCGACAATGAAACTCGAGGCCCTCAGTGCCGTCACCCCCCTGACCCTCAGGAGAGGCTCCTTCCGGCCGCCCGACAAGCTCGTCGCCTTGCTCAAGCAGGCATCGTTATGCAAAGCCGCGGCTCCGCAGATGCCCACTCGCGCTGAGGCGGGCACGTCCCACTCCGCATTATGAGGCGCTCTGCATTACCGTAGTTATGCTGTGCTCCGCATAACTGGGGCATCCTGCGCGGTCGCTTGTTTCGCCGGTGGGTTGATCCACACGGCGGTCGGCAGATCCGCTGGGTGTGGCCGTCCATTGACGAAGCGCTCCGGATGCGCGGCGTAGGCGGCCGCGAGCACCTGCTGGCGCTGCCTGCGAACCGCGGCGGCCTGGCCGAAGTGGACGACGGCGGGCGTGAGAAAGCCCAGGCCGCTGTGACGGTGCTGCTGGTTGTACCAGGGAAAAAAGACCTGCCCAAACGCCCGACCATCCTCGATCGATCCGAATCGGTCGGGAAACTGGGGACAGTACTTGAGCGTTTTGAACTGGGCTTCTGAAAACGGATTGTCGTTCGAGACCTGTGGCC
>JANLGX010000321.1 GCA_024654005.1 Gemmatimonadaceae bacterium
GTGGAGTGTAAAGTGTCACGTTCCGACTTTTTGGCAAACAGCCTGAAACCCCATGTTGCATCGGACACGGGAATGGGCCGCTCGCGGTGGTACATGGTACCGGCTCATCTAGTCGAGGCGCCAGAGGTGGTGGGTGATTGGGGTTTACTCTGGTGCTACCAGGGAAAGGTCCGCGTCATCAAGGAGCCCAGTGGGCTGGCGCGTGACGGAGTACGATTGGACGATGAGATTGCTGTGCTGGTCGGGGAACTACGTAACCGGGTGTACGACGCGATGTGTCGGGTCGCGGTGTGTCGGGTTTTGCCGCCCAGCCTGGAGCGCGCATCGGTTGCGCTCACGGAAGCCTGGGCGGTGTTGGATTCGACGCCATTGAAAGGGGCTGGCGATGCAGTTCCGACCTGACATGATCGACGCGATTCTGGCCGGGCGCAAGACGCGGACGACGCGGCCTCAAACACGCATCGTGATTCCACAGCCGCCGGAGTACCGCGGAACCAGTAGAGACTACTGGGATTGTGATTGCATGTACAAGGTAGGCCACGAGTACGCGGTCAGCCCTGGGCGGGGCAAGAAGGCGGTGACGCGCATCCGCGTAACGGCAGTCACCTTCTATCAACACGGCGTCACCCAGATACCAGAGGATGCGCGTGAGGATCATGCGCGCCGTGAAGGCTTCGCGTCGTGGCTAGCGTTCCGACAAGTGTGGTACGAGTTATACCGGCGGGACATATTGAGGCAGGACGGCCCCGTCTATGTGATCGACTTCGAGCTCGTGAAGGAGTAGGCGATGGCGACAGATGAAACTACGGAAACCAATGAAACCCTACTTTGAGCGGGATGGCATCACGATCTACCACGCGGACGCCCGCGACGTGCTGCCCGCGCTGGGCGACTCGTCGGTCGATCTTTTGCTGACCGATCCGCCGTACGGTCACCGCAACAACGACGACGACCTGGCATCGAGGCGAGAAGCCGCGCTTGGACTGGTGAAGAGTGGTGAAGCGGCGCTTGGGGCATCACGTCCCATCGCCAACGACGGCCCAGAGGCCAACGAACTGGTCCGGTGGCTGTTCGCAGAGGCCAGACGTGTGCTTGTACCCGGGGCGTGCTGCTGCTGCTGCTGCGGCGGCGGCGGGCCGGACCCGCAGTTCGCGCGGTGGTCCTTGTGGCTAGATGAACTACTCGGGTTCAAGCAGATGGTGATATGGGACAAGGGCGGGCTCGGGATGGGGTGGCACTATCGGCGGTCGTACGAAACGGTTCTTGTCGGCGAGAAGCCAGGCGCAGCGTGCAAGTGGTACGGCGGGCTGACGACATCGAATGTAGTCCGCATATCGAAAATCATTCCGAGGGCACACGAGCACCCGACGACAAAGCCGGTTGCTCTCATGGAGCACTTCATCCGCATCCATTCCCAAGAGGGCGAGTTAGTCCTTGACCCGTTCATGGGTGCCGGCACAACGCTCGTTGCGGCACGAAAACTCGGGCGCCGCGCCGTGGGTGTCGAACTCGAAGAGCGCTGGTGTGAGGACGCGGCGGCACGATTGGAGTTCCGAGTCGGGCACGGATCAAAGTCGAATATCCCGACGCTGTTCGAGGATGGGGACGGATGAAGTGATAGATGAGACGACTGAAGCCGTGATGCGCGCGGCGTTGGGTGTCGTGGCGGAGGTGACACGCGCGGTGGAGATGTCGGCCTTGTCCGGGGACTACACGGAAGGCGACAGCCTTGGAAGCGGGCCACGAGATCAAGATTGCTCAGGCTGCTATTCAGGGCATCGAGGAGTGGTTAGCGCGCCGCATTCCTGATGCGCCTCCGCCAGCGCCCGCTGAATTGACACGATGAGCGCGGCGTCCCGGCCCCTGATCTCCGCGTTGTCGACGATCTGGATGAGCACGCGATACTGGTCCGGGGTCAATGTGATCGTCACGGCGTCGACAACAGACATCGGAACTCCTTCTATGCGATGAAGCCGAAGACCGTCACGTCGACGATGGTGCCACTCGGGATGTTGGTCGTATTGAAGGCCCAAACGGTACGGTCAGCCTTCCAACCCTTGATCGTGAACCGGACGCGAGTCGTGCCGTTCACGTTGATGTTCGACGTCATAGGCTCGATGTACTTGAGCGTGCTACCCGTGTTGTCCCCAGTGATGATCGCGATGATCCGCATGAGTCCGACCGCGGGCTGAACGGCTGTATTGAAAACGATCTGCTCGGTGTTCGCCGCGTTGATCCCAACACCCGTCGTGAAGTCCACGATTGACGACACCGAAGGCGTGTTTTGAAGCGTGGCACTCGCACCGACGATCCGATCCGAGAACGTCGCCGCCCCGGCGCCGGAGATCGACACACTGATGATCTGGTGCTGAAGCGTCCCGGCGTTGTTGTAGAGCTGCACCTGGAACACCTGGAGCGCCGCCGAGCGGAGTGTCAGGTTGCCCGTGACATCGAGCAACGAGCTCGTGCCACTCCCAGCGGTGATGTTGCCGCTCGTGTCGATGGTCAGCTCCGGTGCCGTTCCGATGGACGTGTCCGACTCGATCTTGAACTTGTCGGAGTCCGAATCGTCCACGCCCGCGGACCACACGCCGGACAACGCAGCCCCGGTGTTCAGGTAGAACGTCAGATACGGATCCTGCGCGCTGGCCGCGCCGATGATCGATCCTCTTGGGAACCCACCGCCACGACTCAGGAGCGACCCAGCGTTGTCCGCGCTCAAGACGTAGTTCGTACCGTCGACGTTGTACGCGGCAGCGCCGCGGAGACCCTGGTTGAGCCGCGTCCTCAGATTCGTGATCTCCCGCGTGAAGTTCCACTGATCCGTGATCGCGGGAACCGCAATTCGATGCTCGGCTGTGTTCGTGTAGTCGTCTGCCATGCCTCAGCCTTCCCCGCCAGCCATTGTGGATAACTGCCCCTGTATCAGATGATGGAATCGCCGTCGGAACGCCGCTACGGGCATCCTAGCGCGTTTCCGTGTAGAC
>JANLGX010000155.1 GCA_024654005.1 Gemmatimonadaceae bacterium
GAGGGTCGCCTGTGGACGTTCACGCCTAGTCCGACCGCCGATCCTGCCCCCGGTGCCTACACCATCGAGTACGTCGAACGCTCCACGGCCGACGATGCAGAAATGGAGGCGGGGTACGGCCTCACGACGGAGATTGAGATATCGGGGCCCGACACCGGTCTGCCGCAGCTTCGGCAACTGCTGGTCGCGCGGAAGACCGCCGACTCCACGAAGACGGCCTCTCTCGCCCTGCCTGCGGTGGCATACGCCGCAAACGCTCGCTGGGCCGTCTACATTGACACGACCTGGGCGGGGCTAGGCGGCACGCAAATCAGCGCGCAGGTCTACGGCCTCACCTGGAGGCTCTCGGACTGGATCAGGGTCGCCTACTACCACGACAACCGAAGCGACCTGGACTTCAGCCAGTACGAGATCGGGCGGCTGCACGCGGAGCTCGAAATAGACGTCGTCCACGACCCGGCCACCGCCAAGCTGATCCAGACACAAGAGGCATTGAAGACGGCAGGGACGACGCAGTTCATTCGCTGCCAGTTGAATGGGGCAGCATTCTCCGCGCCTGACACCGCGCTCGCCCGGTTTATCCGGTTGGACGGGGCGTACTCGCACATGGCCGACTCGATGCAGGAGCGCGGCGGAGATCGTGACGGGAACCTGATGACCAGGCTTCACCTGCGGTCGATCTACGACGCGACCAGCACGAGCGTGATCAGCGTGGCGGTTCAAAACAACCTGACGGCCTTCCCGTAGGTCCCCGATGGCAGCAGCACCGCGGCAGGTGTTCGTAACAGGAGGAGTTCAATGGCTCTCGTAGACAAGAATAAGGTCCACAGGCGAGCGATCCCGCATGAGGAAGGCGAGTGGATGGACTTCCGCGCTGTCCCCTGGGAAGACTGGCCCGAGACTACTCAGGGCAAGCAGGCGACGAAGGCGATGCTGGTCGCGTGCATCGCTGCCTGGTCGTACACGGAGCCCGTCACGGAGCAGACTGTGGGGTTGCTGGACCCGGGGACTATGGCCTGGGCCTCTGCGGAGATCGTGAAGCTCAACGGTGGGAGCGACCTCGCAAATTTAGCGGCTCGCTCGAACGGTTCTACCTTGGCGACGAACCGTACCCCCGCGAGCTC
This sequence comes from Gemmatimonadaceae bacterium, assembly GCA_024654005.1. Lineage (GTDB taxonomy): Bacteria > Gemmatimonadota > Gemmatimonadetes > Gemmatimonadales > Gemmatimonadaceae > JACDCY01. The sequence continues at coordinate 1,125 of JANLGX010000155.1, forward strand.
CTAGAGGTGCAGATCATGCGAAGGATGGCCTGGAGTCCCACAGACCTCGCGGAGGCCCCTGCCCGCCTCGTGGCGGCGGTGAGGCTGGACATGGTGGCTGAGGGCAAGGTCGCGGCGCGGCGAAGGCGTGAGACTGAGGACGAGCTGCGCCGTCAGAGGGAGAGGAACCGTGGCCGCTAGCACCCTCGAACTCCTGATCCAGGCCAAGGACGATGCCTCGAAGGTCCTGGAGGCTGTCGGTGACGCGGGCTCCAAGGCTGGCGACCTGATCGAAAAGCACTGGCTGAAGGCGACGGCGGTCCTCGCCGGCGCAGGAGCCGGGATCGAGGCCCTTGCGAGGAAACAGCAGGGCCAGAAGATCGCGCTGGAGCAGCTTGCGATCCGTACAGGCAAATCGACCGAGGAAACGAACGAGCTCGCGCGGTCCCTCGCCAACGTGGGCTTCCCGCTCGAGGACGTGACGGGCCTCATGGAACTGGCGGCGCGACAGGGTCTGGAGTCTAACGACCAGATCGCCGCGTACGCCAACATGTGGGACCTCGTGGCAGACGCGACAGGCGGGAGTGCTACTGAGCTCGCGTCGGCAGGCGTCGCTCTGAAGGCGATGGGGATTGGCGCCACTGAGCAGGCTCAAGCCCTGGACGCCTTCGGGTTCATCACGAAAAACACGACGCAGAGTGTGGGAGATTTCCTCGGCTTCGTGGAGAAGTCGGCGCCGCAGCTTACCGAGATGGGCGTGAGCGTCAACGACGCGGCCGCCCTTCTCGGGATCCTCGAACAGCACGGGATCAGCGGGCGCAAGGCGATCAGCGAGTTCACGTCTGCTGCCTCTACCGCGGACGGCGATATGACGAAGCTGCTCGCCACCCTCGGCGTGACGGCTGAGGAGTTCGCCGTCATGCAGGGCAAGGTCGAAGGCTCAGGAGTTGTCCTGGAGCAGCTCGCCGGGGTAGTCGACGCCAACTTCACGCCGCTCCAGAAGATGCAGCATGAGCTCACAGAGTTGGGCGCTCGATTCGCGGGACCTATCCAGGGCGCGGCAGACTTCGCGCCTGCGCTGATCGCCATCGGTCCCGCCGTCAAGGGCGTGCAGATGGCGATGGGAACTCTGCCCAAGGTAATCGGGCTCGTCAATGGCGCCATGCTCCTCCTGGCCGCGAACCCAATCGTCCTCATCATCATTGGCATCGTGGCTGCGGTCGCCGCGCTCGGGGTCGGCCTCTGGCTTCTCTGGCGCAACTGGGACACGGTTTGGGGGTTCATTACAGGGGCGTTCGAACGCGCCGCCGGATTCATAAGCGGGCTCTACAACTCGGCGTTCGGTTGGATCCTCCCCTTCGGCCCCTTGGTCAAAGCGATCACGTTTATCGCGAAACATTGGGACGATATCTGGGGCGGTATTCAGGACACCTTCAGCCGGGTAGTCAATGGCATCATCGGGATCAAGG
>JANLGX010000325.1 GCA_024654005.1 Gemmatimonadaceae bacterium
CTGGCGTTGTCTGGTGGTCTTAGTTCGTTTGCCAAGTCCGCGATGTCGAGCGCAAGCACCGCTGTAGCACAACCGGAGCCGCTCTACGGGCCATTCCAACCTTTCAACGAGCAGCCAAGTTACAGTCTCCCACAACAAGTCGAGCCTGGGCCGGTATACGGGGCGTACGAACAGCAGCCGTCCTACAGCCTCTCAGGGCCATCGTTCAACGATTTCAACGTTAGTAATCAGATGGGGCCGTTCGAGCCGTACGATCTTGGGTTCGAGCAACGTGGCCAGCAGGCCCCGGTGTTGTGGCAGCCGGAGCCGGAACAGTATGACCCGCGCGGGATAGCGTTTCAGGCGGACCAGCGCAGTACGGAGAATCCGTTTCTCAGTGGACTGACGGACTTTGCCAGCCAGATGTGGGACGTGCAACGAGAGCAAGCGGCGGTCAATGCGGGGCTATCTTCCACGATGCCGTCCAGCTACGGAACTGGGCCATCCAGTGAGGTAACCAGTAGGAACCTGGAAGCGCTGGACATGCTTGGGGGGAGCGGCAACAAGTTCCTTTCGGGAGTCACGCCGCTGGACTATGAGACGCTTGAAGGTCTCCCATACGGACTCAATTACGTCACGAACGCCCTTACCCCGCTCAACATCGCCATGGCTGGAGCTCCAGCATCGACCCCGCTGTTTGGGTCGCTGTTCAAGGGCCCGTATCTGAAGAACCTTGCCGCCGAAATCGGCATCGACATTGGCGCTCGGGCACTTGGAGAGCAGGCGGGCGGGGACCTAGGTGCGAGCATCCCGCTGTTTGGGGAACAACCGCCATGGTTGCGTGGCCTTGAGGGTGGGCTTATTGGTGGCCTGGGCACCGCGGGTGCGTTCAAAGGGTTGGACGCGGGGATACCGGCGCTGGGGCGGTACGCGGGCGAGCCAATCGAGGTTGCGCCAGGGCAGTTCGTGAAGCGTGGCGAGTTCGGCGGCGGGAAGTTCGGGCCAGTGCCGGAAGAGGTGCCGCCCGGTTGGACGAAGATTGGGCCGAATGAATGGTCTGCTGGGAACGCGCTTTTGAAGCGAGAGCCAAATGGCTGGGTTATGCAGGTGGAGGAATTTGATACCCGCTTTGGCACGAAGACATTTGACCCTGAACAGGGGCCGAAACCGCTGGCTACGTTCAAGGGAAAGACGCTGGATGATGTGTACGCGAAGGTGGATGCGGCGAACAAAGCCAAGGAAGAGGCATGGGTAGGTAGTGAGGTAGCGCGGCGATTCCCAGAGGAGGAGCCGCCGCTGTCGTCCTTTGTCGAGCCCCCGAAGCTGACGGCGGACGCGGGGCCGGTCATGGACACCGCCAAGCTGTTCGAATCACGCGAAGGCATTACGGGACGCGGTATCCCTGAAGGGCGCGGGGCTCTGGGGAGTGGCCCTGTTCGCCCGCAGACCAACCTGTTCGGCGAAGTGGCACAGCAGCCCGTATTTCGTGGTGACGAGTCGCCGGCCATCCTACAGGCCCGCAAGAGTGCCCTGGATACGCTGGCTTCAAATCGCGAGATTCGACGCAGCGGAGTTACGGCGGCTGAGGTTGCGTCAGGGCGGCGAGCGCAGGCGGGCGGCATTCTCTCGGGGTACGAGTCGGCTATCGCTGAAGGCAAGACTGGGGCGGAACTGCTGGATGCTGCGGTAGACAACATCCCTGGCGGGCGCATCATCCAGACCAACGCAGGCGCGATTGCACCTGGCGAACGCGATGCGTTGAAAGACGTGATTGTTCAGTGGTTGCAAGAGGAACCGGCTACCCGAGCTTTCCAGGCGCGGACCGCCCGCGACGTGGTAGAGGCGATGTCATCGCCGCAGGGCTACATGCCGCAACCGGCGGAAGACTTGTTGCTGCGGCGCATTCTGGGCGACGAACTTACTGACACAATTTCGTCCCGCCATGCAGGGTTCAACGTGGAAGGTGCGAAGGTGGAAACGCCAACGCGCCCGCTGGCATTGGGCGAACAGACTGCGCCGGTACAGCCGCCCATCTCCGCGCTGGATGAGGGTAAGTACGTTACCCCAGAGCGTCGCGCCCAGGACTTCGCGGATGCGTTGGAAGCGAAGCGCCAGCAGGCTGAGGAGTTCATGGCGCGACTGCGGGCGGGTGG
>JANLGX010000331.1 GCA_024654005.1 Gemmatimonadaceae bacterium
GCAGACCCCACGCGGAAGTGGCGGAATTGGCAGACGCACCAGCTTGAGGGGCTGGCGGTAGCAATACCGTGGGGGTTCGAGTCCCCCCTTCCGCACCAATATTGGATCGCCGGGGACCCCTGCACCCCGGCTGGCTTCCGCAAGCTCCGCGTATGAACGCTGCGCTTGCTCCAGCGCTTTTTGGATCGCCGGGGACCCCTGCACCCCGGCTGGCTTCCGCCCACCTGAGCGCGTTTCAGATCTTTGTAGACGGCAGGGCACGGGCTTTTAGCCCGTGCCGCACGCCCCGGGCTGAAGCCCGGGGCCTCCGTACGACTACACTCAAGTGAAAACTGCTGCCCGGCTGCTCCGCCTCGTTAGCTCGCTCTTGCTGGCCAGTTCTTGACTTAACGTCTTATATATGGCACGTTAAACTAGTTAAGGTGTCATATATAGGACTTTATATGAAGACAAGTCGAACATCCGAAGTGCTTCCGGGCCCGGTGCGTCGCGCCCTTCGCAAGCTGGGCGGCGATATCCGCGACGCGCGACTGCGCCGACGAATTCCCGTCGCCGTCGCCGCTGAGCGCGCATCGATCGGCCGCTCGACTCTAAACCGCGTAGAAAAGGGCGACCCCAATGTCGCACTCGGAATCTACGCCACCGTCCTGTACGTCTTGGGACTCGTTGATCGGATCGCCGATCTCGCGGATGCGCGAAACGACGCGACCGGCCTGCAACTGGAAGAAGAACACCTCCCGAAGCGAATCCGCATGCCGAAGCCGCGGACACACAGCAAGGAAGAGTGATGGACCGCGAAGTTCTTGTCTATGTCGACCTGAATGACGTCCCGTATCTCGTTGGACGTCTATGGGCGCGTACGCGCAAGAACAAGGAAGGCGCGACGTTTGAATATGACGCGCGTTGGCTGGAACATCGAGAGCGTTTCTCCCTGGAGCCCGCGCTCACGCTTGGTCCGGGTCCGTTTCATACGCCGACGGACACGCCGATGTTCGGTGCCATCGGTGATTCGGCCCCTGACCGGTGGGGGCGCGCGCTGATGCGGCGCATGGAGCGCCGCCGCGCCGAACGCGAAAAACAAACACCGCGGACGCTGCAGGAAATCGACTACCTGCTTCAGGTCGATGACGAAACGCGCCAGGGTGCCCTGCGCTTCGCTGGCACCGAGGGCGGCCCGTTCTTGCGCGAGGAGGGAGCGAAGCGAACACCGGCGCTGCTCGAGTTGCCCGCGCTGCTGTCCGCCGCGGAACGCGTTGCGGATGACAAGGATACCGAAGACGATCTCCGCCTTCTTCTTGCTCCCGGTTCGTCGCTCGGCGGCGCGCGCCCAAAGGCGTCCGTGCGCGACAAAGACGGTCATCTCGCGATCGCAAAATTCCCGCGCCAGGACGATGACTACAACACGGTGCTCTGGGAGGCCGTCGCGCTGACGCTGGCGCGCAAGGCCGGCATTCCTGTTCCCGACGCGCGCGTCGAAACCGTCGGCAACAAACCGGTGCTGGTGCTCCGGCGCTTCGACCGCCGCGACGGGCACCGCATTCCGTTTCTGTCGTCGATGAGCATGCTCGATGCGAGGGATAACCAGACGCGCAGTTACATGGAACTCGCCGATGCGCTGCGGCAGCACGGCGCCGCTGCGAAGGACGATATTCGTGCACTGTGGCGCCGCATCGTTTTCACTGTCCTGATTTCAAATACCGACGATCACCTGCGCAATCACGGTTTTCTGTACGAAGGTCCTACGGGGTGGCGGCTGTCCCCGGCGTACGACCTCAATCCCGTGCCGGTCGACATCAAACCGCGCATCCTGACGACGGCAATCAACGAGGACGACAACACGGCGTCGCTCGATCTGGCGATGAGCGTGGCGCCCTATTTCGAGCTGGATGAGGCGCGCGCGCGCGCCGCGGTCGGCGATGTTGCGCGCGCTGTCGCGACGTGGCGCGACGAGGCCGCGCGCCATGGCCTGAGCAAGCAAGAGACTGCGCGGATGGCGTCGGCTTTCGAACATGCCGATCTGCCGGCGGCGCTAGCCTTTAATAGGTAAGAGTGTATGGAGGCCCCGGGCTTCAGCCCGGGGCGTGCGGCACGGGCTAAAGCCCGTGCCCTCCGCGCGACAATTACCGCGGCTGCCGGAAGAACGCGATGTCTTTCGCGAGCAGCACCACCGTCATCTCGGACCGGTGTTCGATGGCCAGCGCGGAGATCGAGAAGCGCGCGGACTCGGTGATGTCGATCAGCATCGCGTCCACCGCCGCCAG
>JANLGX010000333.1 GCA_024654005.1 Gemmatimonadaceae bacterium
GGGACGGGCGCTTTTTCGTGTGAGGAATATGGAGAGCAGGCCCGACCTCGTACCGCCCTGCTGTGCCGCCTGTGCTGTTGCCCGTGTCGCTGAGGTGACATGGAGCGAAGAGGCCGGCTGGCAGGCACGCCACGGCGACACGTCGTACCAGGCTGCGAGCGGGGTTGAGGCGCTGGTCGCGCTGCAACACATGCACTACGCCCCGCCGGTGACCGTGCATCTGTTGAACAATCCGCAAGCCCCGATCACGGCTGCCAGTTTCATCGGCGAGGCTCGTCATGGTTGATGCTGACAACGCCGTCCGCAACGGCTATCCGCCGCTCACCGTGCCGCACCGCATCATCTACGGCACAGCCGACGGCCGGATTCATTGGTTCGGGGATGGGAAACTCACTCTCGGCACGTTCGTCTCTCCCGATCATCTCTGCCCGGACCTGTTGCGCTACGAACAGATCGGCGCTGCCGACAACTGGCGCGGCCGTATGGTGCGCGCGTTCTTCTGGTTGATGCGCGCATGGAGGGTCGCTGATGCCCGTTCTCACCGCTAAGGAAGCTCTCGCGCTCAAGGAACAACTCAACGTCCCTCTCGTTCGCGTCCCGCAGTACCGCCAGGCCGTCGATGGCCGCATGGAGAACCTCGACGCGCTGAGGAAGGTCATCGCGCCCGACTACAAGAAGACGTTCATTCCCGTCCAGACAGCCATCCCGAACAAGGCGCTGTTCCGGCTGACGAACATCATGGCGTCGAACCCGCACGAGTTCGCGGCGGTGGTCAGGTCCACGGATCAGGGTGAGGTCAACCTCGGGCAGGACTACGAAGACGCGCACGTGGCGATCGATGAACTGATCTTCACGACGGAGATCAAGCGCAAACTGCGCGGCTTCATCGCCGACAGCTACGGTGTTGTGGCGGTGGACGTGAAGCCGTCGCGTGAAGTGCTGGCGAAGTACGCCGACCGCAACGACCTCGAATCCTACGCCGAAGACGACGGCAGGGTAGAAGAGGAAGACACCCCGCGAAGCAAGTACCGCGCTCGCTATCAGTCGATCGAATCCGCCGACGAGAAGGCCGGCCGCACACGCACGAAGCGCGAGCGCCACGAAGACGCTTACGACGCGGTAACGACGGACGCCATGCTCGCCGACGGATTGTGCATCACCGTCCGAGTCCCGGACATCCTGACCTTCCGGGGGTTCCAGACGGACGGCGATCCGCATTGCTTCGCGATCGGCATGGAGTACGGCCAGAAGCAGCTCAATCCGCTGCTGGATGCGCTGTCTGGCTTCGGGCTCAAGGTTAGTGACGGCCTGCTCTACATCGAAGACGAGAGCGACAAGCGCAAGCGGCCCCGCACGGCGAGCTATGAGGCTCTCGGTGTGGGCATGATCGCCGAATCGCAGTCTGCCACGACATCAGGTGAAACGTGGGTCGAGTACTGCCAGATCAGGACGTGCGAGGAAACGCTGATCCTGATCGAACATCCGGCGGGCAAGAAGGGCGCAGACGGCGAGCCTGGAGTCTTGATCCGCGTCCCCAACCTGTTCGGCAACAAGTACACCGGCTACTTCCTGATTGAAGGCGACGCCAAGACGCGCTCGGGGTCATTGGAGGACAGGTATGAGCCGCCGATCAAGGCGCTTATCGTCGAGGCGCAGCACTACAACCTGCTGCGATCTGCCTACGAAGCGATGGCGCTGGAGGAATCCACCCGCGCGCCGTATGTGCCGATGGAGAAGGGCGGCGGCGGGATCGAGGACTCGACCGAGGAAACCAAGAGCGTCCAGCCGCAGGACGGCGTGCCGCAGGTAGCCGGAGAGATCAAGCGCGTCGAATCGACCGGCGCCAAGTTGCAGGAGATTCTTGATCACGTCACGCAGGAATTGCACCTGCATGAGCCGCTGCTGAACTTCGCTGGCACTGGTGCGGCGGGAGAGTCGGGACAGCATCTCGCGAGAGCGCAGACGGCCATCCTGAGCGAGTTGACGCCGTACCAGGCCAACGTGGCCGAAGTCTGCAAGCGGGTCCACGCCTGCATCGACGCCTACACGATCGCCACGGGCGAGACGATCAAGATCGCCTACGCCAAGCACGAGGACGAGCGCACAAAGGCCGAAATCAGGGAGCTGACGCCGAAAATGGCGAAGCTCCCGATCGATGTCATCTACACCATCGGCTCGAGGACGCCCGAGGGCGACTGGGCGGCGGAACAGATCCAGACGAATCGCTGGAAGGACGGCATCATCGGCCTGACGGAACTTCAGCGTGAACTTGGCTATCGAGACCCGATCAAAATGCAGTTCGAGACCGGCGTTGACTCCATGCTCGGCTCGGTCAAGGGCGTGCTGGAGGGCGAGATCGGGCCGCTCCTGAAGGAGTACGTCAAACAGCAGATCCAGCAGGCGTTTGGCCAGCCGCCCGCACCACCGCAGCCGATCGTTGACGGGATGCCGATGGGTGGGGCGCCGCCACCGATGCCGGGCGGGATGCCGCAGCCGGTACAGATGAATTCAGCGAGCACGCCTGTCGCGTCGGGCGGACCGGACGCGGCGGTATGAGCCTTCCGCCTCGTGGGTCCGCACGCTGGTACAACCGTATGTTTCGCACGGCGCTGGAGCGCGGCAAGGAGCAGATCAGTTACGCGATCGACGTGCTGAAGCAAGACGGCTACCCACCGCTCACCGAAAAGCTGACGCTCGGGCGGCTGAAGAAGATGGCACCCGATGAGGCGGTCGCCGAGTTGCAATCGGAACTGCGGCGCACGATGAAGATGGACGAAGTGACGCAGACGCCGATCCCCGACAACGAGACGCTGAAACTGATTCACGATTACTGGGTGAGCACGGGAGGCAATGATGGCTGAAATTACAGGCAACACATTCAAGTCCTCCAGCCGTTGGGCGACGATTTGGAATGCCATTCGAGGCCATCCGCCCGGCATCGTCATCGTGGACGAAGATGCGGTCATCCGCGGTTGCACGTTCACCAATTGCTGCGTGACGGATGGTGAAACGAGTATCAGTGCTCGCGGGATTGTCTTCACCCGCATTGAACGGGAGGCGTAATGGCATCTCTACTTGACGCGACACCGGAGGAGATGCAGCAACTGCGCGCGATCGCCCAACTGCGCGCGGCGGGCTATTCCGACGCCGACATCTTCAGCGGGCAGGCGAACACGCAGGCCGGCGGCTACGGCCTGTTGCCGTATGCGCTCGACGCCGCAGGCATCGCCAGCTCGTACAACCTCGGGCGTGGATCGCTCGCCGAGGGACAGCAGCGGCTCTACTACGACCAGGTGCGTAACCCGTACAACGTCGTGGCCGCGACGCAGTACCTCAAGGACACGGGAGCATCGCCGTACCTCACCGACCCCACGCTTGGTCAGGTGCAAGCGTCCCCGGCGGCAAGGTACGGCGGGTACATCGACTCGCTGCTCTTTCCGCCCGGCGAGGCAGGTGTAGCAGGCGGGGCGCCGCAACAGGTGGCTAACCCGCAGGGTCAGGCGATGATCGATGCGTGGCGGGCCTACCACCCCGGCCAGCCCGATCCTGTGCCGGGCTATGCGACGAACGCCATGAACACCGGCGCGCAGCAGTACGCCGCCAAGAACGTGCTTGCGCCGACGCTGCCGGGCATGACCTCGCCGCAGTTCTCGCAGTCGCTTTCGCAAGGTCAGGTGCCGGGGTTCTCATCACTCAACGAAGGCGAGATGGGCCGCATGAGCCCGGATCAGCGCGCCCAGTACTTCGGGCTCGTGGGGAGCACGGGCAGAGTGAGCGACCCGATGGCCGCATACGAGGACTTTCAGCGCCGCTACGCCACGAAGGGCGCAAGCGCAGGAGGGACGTACAGGTGAGCGTTGAACAGCCGAAGCGTGTCACGGTCTGGTGGAACGACGCCCACGCGACAAAAGAGAGCATCGACCACAAGGACGCGGTGGGGAAGTACCACGCACCGTATCCCGTAGCAACGATCGGTTGGCTCGTCAAGGATGACAAGGAAGGCGTGTCGATCGCGCACTCATGGAACCCACCCAATGGGAAGTTCGAGCCGTGGGACTACCGCGACCTCCACTTCTTCCCGCGCGGAACGATCACGAAGGTCGAAGTGCTGGCCGTGGAAGTGGCGAAGAGGCGCAAGAAGTAAATGCTCTCGATCGTCCAGGACGCATGGGATGAGATGCGCCGCGTCAAGGCGCGCATCAAGCCGCCGACGCCGGAGACGGTGGACTCGCTGCGTTCACTGGCGCGCGACAACGATCCGCTGGTCGAGAACTATGCCGCGCAACGCATCCGGCCGCTGGCTAGGACGATCGACTTCAACACGCCCTCGCTCGAAGATCGCGCCACTGAACTGCTCAAGGGGCAGGGCGATCCGTCGATGCTGACGCGAGGCGAACAGCAGGCGGCGGTGCCGGGGCGGAAGCCTGTCGGGATGATCGAAGATGTTGCGCGTGCAGGATACGACGTCGCACGCAAACCGATCCCCGGTGCGGAGCGCGTGGCAAAGTTCGTCGGGGACGTTGCTGAGCCGGTGTTGCGCGGCGCGTTGCGCCTGACGCCTGCCGCGCAACCTCAAGTCACGCCCTCCGGTACAACGGAAGAACAGAAGGCCGCCGCGTCCGCCGGCGCAGACCTCGCGGAATCGATGGTGCCGACCGAAGTATGGATGGCCGCGCTGGAACTGGTGCCGGGTGTCGGGACTGTGCCTGATCTCGTGAAACTCGTAAAGAAGGAATCGCCGGAAGCGATCCTGGCATTGAGGACCGCGCTCAAAGATGAACGGGTGCAGCCGTTCATCAGGAAGATGGCCGAGGAACGCGGCACGATGAAGATCCCCGGTGAACCGACATCGCTCACCGCGCGTATGACGCCGGAACAGGAGCAGGCGGCGCTCACGGGTCAGGCAGAGAACCGGATCAAGGCGCTAGCGGGGCCGGAGGGGAACGTCCCGGAACGTCCTGCCTCCGTGGGCGACGCGACCCTTCCGGCCCCTGAAACACGCCCGCTTTCCGCTCAGGAAGCCGCTGTGCCGCCGGTAGAGGCTCGACCTGCAGAACCGGCCACCGGAGGCGGTGAGCCGCCTGTGCCGCCAAAGCCGCCCACGGCCGTCAGTGCCAGCGGGGAACTGCCACCGGACAACTTCGATGGCGATGTGATGGCGCTGACGGAGACGCTTCGCAAGTCGAAGCGTTTGCGCCCAGAGCAAGAGCGCGCGTTCGCGGCCGAACGCAGACAGCGCGGCGGACGTGTTGGCGGCATCCTCGAAAGCGGCAGAGGGGAGGAAGCGTTTCGCAGGGCGCGCGGCTCGCTCAAAGGCGAGTTTGAGGGGCACGCGACATTCGAGCCGCCGGACATCCCCGCGCCACGCCGCGCGCGGATGGTCGAGGAGATTCGTACCAGCGACAAGCTTCAGCCGTTTCAGAAGCTCAACGCCAAGCAGGCGTTCGACAAGGTGATGGCCGGCGTGCTTCCGGAGCCGAAGGAGCTGGAGTTCCTGGAGCGAGTGTTCGGTACGGACTTCTCGCAGGCCGTGTTGGACAAGGCACCCGCGACGTGGGCGCAGAAGTTGGTCGATGTGCTGACGCTGCCGAAGGCCATGCTCGCATCGTTCGACCTGTCGTTCCCGCTGCGTCAGGGCATGATCCTCGCCCCGTCGCAGCCGAAGGCGTGGCTCAAATCCTGGGGGCCGATGGTCAAGGCGTTCGCAACCGAATCGAACGCGAAGATCGCGGATGATGCCATGCAGGCCGACCCGCTGTGGAGCCGATTTCTCGACGCCAACGGCTATCACTCGCCGCTCTCGGGTGGCGCGCGAGCTGCGCGCGAAGAATCGTTCGCGTCGCGCCTGGTCGAGAAGATTCCCGGCATGAGGAGTTCGCAGCG
>JANLGX010000339.1 GCA_024654005.1 Gemmatimonadaceae bacterium
ACCAGAGCGCCCCAGCGGGCAACTGGTCGCGCGGCAGGTCCTGCTTGACGCCTCCGCTGAAGCGGTCAGAAAGGAGGACTGTGCGGCCCATCTAACGGATGACGATGCTCGGGTCGGACGGGAAGATCCTGCGGTTGCTCAACCGGGCGCGCGGCAACCGGCGGCCACCATGACGGTTCAACTCCCGGCGCATCTGCGCGAGCCCACTGTTGAACTCCTCCCAGTAACGGGAGCCCTGCGCCGAACTCGCGTCATCGTCGAACGAGGCGAGCCGGGCCATCGCATACCGGGCAATCAGATCGTGGTAATCAACAGGGATCCCACCGTACGTCGCGTCCGAAGGATCATGCGACGATGTGGACATCGCGGTCGGCACCGGAACGTAGTAGACGGTCATCGTGTCCGCCGCAGCCGGGGTCGGGTAAAACGCGAGCTTGTTCGAGCCAACCTGCGCGTAGTAACGGGCCGGTCCTGCCGAGGAAGCGGACGCCTGCCGGAGACGGATGATGTCCGCAAGAGATGTTTTCTCCAGCGGATAGTCCACGCTGCCAGCCGTCACGTACAGGTCGGTGATCAGCAGGATCGACGTGGCGATCGTGTAATCAGCGTTCGCCCCAGGAGTGACCGTCTGTGAGGTCAGGTACACGTAGGGCGGCTGCCGGAGGATCCGGCGCACACCCCTGTTGAGTTCACGCCGAATGGCAGTCTGATCGTCTGTCGCGTTGATGCTTCCGATTTCGGATGCAACCTCGACTTCGAGTTCCGTCAGCGTTGACATCAGATACCTCTCCAGACCTGATTGAGCTTGATCCGTGAGATCAGAGCTGGTGTTACGCCCATCTCAGCGGCGATAACCCGTCCTGTCTCACCCTCCTGGAGTCGTTTGCGGATACCGCGAACGATCTCGGCGGTCAGCTTGGTACTCATACCGCGCCGGCTGTTCTCCGCTGGAGTGACGACCTCTAGATGGGAGGGGTTCACGCAGGCACGGTTCCGGCAGAGGTGGTCGAGTTGAAGTTCTCGTGCCATACGTCCGTGTCGCCGCTCGTAGTAGACGCGGTGCGCCATCCCAAGCTTGCGCCCTCCTATGCCCATATGCCCGTATCCGCCCCGTGTCAGCGTCCTCTGCCAGATCCAGCAGGGAGACATGAAGCCGCGCTCTTCTACGCGGTACTCCGGACCCGACTTCCGCCGGTGGTGGTTGACAACGAAGCGGATCGGATTACCCTTTACCCAGCCACGATGGCGATCAGAGTACGGTGCCAAACGAGTTGCCACACCGCATCCGCACTCACAAGACCCGCGCTCAGTCAGGGTGCTCATCAGATGAACTCGGCGGAGTTGATCTTTGCGAGCACACTCTGCGCGACAGCGAAGTTAGCGGCGGCGGACGCGTCCACCGAGCCGTCCTTCGACTGGGCGACAATCGTCCAGGTGCCGTCGCCCTTCTGGATCGCAGTCACATTGAAACCGGAAGTGACGAGTGCGCCGGCCACAACGGA
>JANLGX010000343.1 GCA_024654005.1 Gemmatimonadaceae bacterium
GCAAGGGACTCACCCGTAAGACCCCGCTGAAGGCGTCTGCAAAGCCCGTGGAGGCACGAAAGGGGGACGGGCGGGCACCGACCAAGGGTAAGCCGTCCGCGAAGGCCAGGCACAGAAAGAACGCGAAGTGGCGAGCAGCCTTCCATTCGGTTGAGAGGGTGCGCTTTGTCGCGTCCCTGCCCTGCGTCATCTGCGGAGAGGGTCCGTGTGAGAATCACCACGAGCCCACACGGGGCGTTGGTGGGAAGTACACTGATATCAGCCCGCTATGCGTCAGGTGCCATGTCCGACGCCACCAGATCGGCGTAATCACGTTCTGGAGAGCGGGGGGCAAGAGCTACGTGGAGACGAACGCGGCAACGCAATTGTTGTGGAGGCGACATTGCGGGGACGGGACACGTTGAGTAGGTTGGTGTAGCACAACAGAGCGCCCCTCTCGGAGAATCCAAAGATGGCCTACCGGATGAGATCATGGATTACGCAGCGTGCCCTGGACTTGATCGTGTGGCTCAACCGCGACAGCAACTACATCGCCCACACGCGGCGTGAGGTGCCCAAGTGGTTCACAGAAGACGGCCCAAACCGCTGGATGGCTGACGGAACGGTGGAATTGCTCGCCGTCCTGTCGCACCAAGGACACTCGGGCAGCAGTATCGGATTCGCACTTGAGTTCTTCAAGACGATGGCCCGATTCAAGCCGTGGGGGCCGCTCACGGGTGAGGACTCCGAGTGGGCCGAACCATTCGACGGAGAGGGGACGCAACAGAACCTTCGGTGCGGTCATGTTTTCAAGGACGCCAACGGAAACGCCTACGACGGCGAGGGTCGTGTGTTCACTGACAAGGACGGTTGCTCATTTACTAACCGCGACAGTCGCGTTCCCGTGACCTTCCCGTACACACCGAAGACGGAGTACGTGAAAGTCGATTCGGAGCCTTCCGCATGAGACGCAACCTCTGGATACCGGACCCTCTCTGGGATCGCGTCGTTGCCGCAGCCGTGAAAGCGACGGGCGAGGAAGGCAAGCCGATTGGACGCTCCGAGATCGTACGCCGCGCCATCGAAGCCTACCTCGACCAGCAGCCCACACAGGGAGCAGGGCGATGAGCCGGATCACGTTCTGGGACTGCGCCATGGAGTGTGCGCGCACCCCGTCGTTCGTCGCTGAGATCGACCGCCTCAAAGGCACGTCGTTCGCCACACTGGGCCGTCGCGCTCCGCTGGTGCAGATGATCGACGAAGCCACGGGCCACGAACGCGCCGAGATCATGGACTTCCTAGAAGTCGTCCACGATCTCGTCTATTCACGACTGCCGCAGCCCACACAGGGGGAGAGAGAATGAGCAAGCCATACGGGATGACTCCGTGGTTTGAAATCGTGAGGCCATCGGAGGCACAGAACGCGATCTATGGCGCCGTGGAGTCAGCAATCGAAGCGGGGATGTCCGTGGAGCAATTCCGGCGCGAGGCGTGGGAGTGCTGGGAGATCGTGCGACGTGAGCAGGCCGAGAGAGAAGACAAGGCATGGAGGGAGTCCCGATGAGCACCGACAAGCAGATCAGGGTGGTGAGAGGATGGACAGACAACTCCCTACACGAAGCATACGTTGGCGCCGTCTACCTCGCATTCCCCTGGCCCGAAGACTGTCCGATCAGCCCGGAGGAGTATGTGCGGTTGAATCGGTGCAAGCGGGAAGAACTACAGGTCATTGGCCTGCCGATGCGATGTAGCGGAGGATGGAATGTGCCCGTCTATTTGTCCGTCGGATACGTCGCCTACCGGAGCCTGTCTTCCCTCTCCTACGTCCCCGACGAACCGGAGCGGTGCGAGCACGTCGGCTACCGGCATAGACGCCATTCAGAGACGGCCACCTTTGAACGCTGCTGCCACTGCGGCGCCATCCTCTCCGACCGCCGCACAGGCCAGGAGCGCCGGAATGGGGAGAGGCGGACAAACGATCACATCTACGGAGGCGGTCGCCGCCGTCCCTCAACGGCAGTGAGCCGCCACAAGGG
>JANLGX010000349.1 GCA_024654005.1 Gemmatimonadaceae bacterium
GAAGGACTCTACCAAGAGGGTAGGTCGGCGGCCGGGACTCGCATGAGGCTGACAACCGCACACGAGGAAGAACCGGCCGCCGAGCTTGGGAGAGTAGCGGAGCGACGGCCGGCGAGCGCACAGATGTCTAGTCCCTGCTCCAGCCGACCGTCGCGCACAGGAGTGTATCGCGCTCACGCCCTGACAACCGCGGCTGCGGGTTTCTACTACACTTCCTTGACAGTCACGGTTGACGGGATTACCGTGGGTTGCGTCTAGTCCACTAGCTGAAAGGACACCATGAGCCGTCGCACCTACGCCATCGTCCGCAACAACGAGAGCGAGCCCTGCTCGACCGTCAGCGGCATGGATCGGCGCGATGCTCTCGTTCGTTTTCTGAACGAAGCACACCTCACTGGGGCAGGTGTTACCCAACACGCTCACGGCCGCTCCTACATCATCGAGCACGGCGGGGATGTCTACCGAGCGTTCGCCGCCTAACGGCCCTGATGAGCGCGTGCAACTCGCGCGAAACGCCGTGAGGCGTCGGTCTAGTCCACTAGCTAGGGAGGCAGCATGGCCGAGCTTGTCACCAAGAGCGAGTACGAGATAGCCCGCGACGCAATCTTTGAAGCGGACGAGTCCGGCTTGTGCGCGGTCTGTCACATCGAGCAGCACCACGACGAGCTGATCTGTGCGGTCTGCCGGCAGGCTATGCGCTCCGAGCCATGTGGCCCCATTACCGCGATCGTGCGTGACAACGAGGCGCGGCAAGTCGGCGCGTACGCCTAGCCCGCTCCGGCGGGTCTGTCGAGTCCAACGAAAGGAAGGAACACGATGATTCTCGGCACAACACGCGAAGGCCAGACGGTTGAGATGGAACGCGTCCGTGGCCCCAAGTGGCGGCTCACAATCGACGGCGAGCAGTGGGGAACGTTGCAGTCGTTCGCCGCATGCGTGATCCTCTCGTGGCGCTTGATCCCGGTGAACCTCCGTGCCGTCTGACCTACACACCGAGTACCTCGACTTGCGGGCTGAGATCGCTGCGCTTCGCACCCAGCTTGAGAAGATCGAGAGTGGGATGCCGTCCCTGCGAGCCGGCTTGCGCGAGATGCAGGCCGCGCAGGAGCAACAAGCGAGGGAGCTTGAAACACACCTGGGCTTTGCCGAGCGGGAAGAGGATCGTCAGAGGAGTAGAGACGAACGGGAAGAGGCTCGCCATCGGAGTAGAAACTCGCCCATCCACCGGGCTATAGCTAGGGCTTGGGCCAACGTCTTCCCGCCCGATGTCCCCGACGCAAAGGGAGAGGCTATGACGACCGGATATCCGAAAGAGCTGCATAAGGCCAAGATGGACGCACGGCGCGTTTACGAGGCCGCTGTCGCGGAAGCGCAGAGCGTTTACACCGAGGCTCTGGTTCAGCCGTGGCAGGACTACAACGATTCGGTGGAGCGGGCATATCGAACCCTCAGAGGAGAGGACGCCTAGCGTCCCTGACTCTCTCGTCTCGTCATGGGACGGGGGAGTGAGCGACGAACAGACGCCGCCTAGACAGAAAGGAACACGATGAGCGGCACGAACGACGTGGACAGATACGCCCAGCTCGTTGACGCCGGATGCGACTACTGCGGCCACCGCACGGGGCTCGAACGGTACGAGAGCACGCGCATCCTCGACCACGGCCTGCGCTGCGTAGACGCGAAGTCGTGCAACACCCGCGAGCTCGCCGCGACGGACGCTGATGAAGACGATGCCTGACCCTCTCGCCACGCTCCTCAAAGCCCACAAGGCCCGCCGACGTGCAGACGAGGCATACCGTGCCGCGTTGCTCGCCGCCGTCGCAGACGGGCACACATACGCAGAGATAGCCAAGGAGCTCGGCATAACGAGGCAGTCGGTCAGGATGAGCGCACTACGGGCCACCTAAACGTCCGGCCCGTCACGTAGCAGCAGCTCCACCGTGCCGTCCGTCCAATCCACGGGCAGCCAGCAGTAGCACTCGCAGCATTCCGTGTCCGTCAACGTGTCCAGCCAGTCAACTTGCGGCTCGCTCAACCGTCCGCCCTTGGCTTTCAACTCCACGAACAGGAGCCGGCGCTGCTTCGGATGCGCCAACGTCAGATCGGGGTAGCCCGCGCCGTCCGCCTCAACAGGGGTGCGCCAGCCCTTCGCTGTCAGGGCAGGCCGGAAATGCGCGACCTTCCAGCCGAGCAGACGGGCCAGGTCGATCACCGCTGTCTGAAGCTCACGCTCAGTCAAGACTTACCCTCTATCACAGCTTGAGGTTTAGGGTCGCTTGAGGGTTCGGCGCAGGCGTTCAGCCCGCACTCCGGGCAGCCCTCATGGCAGCCCAGCTCCATGCTCTGCCAG
>JANLGX010000360.1 GCA_024654005.1 Gemmatimonadaceae bacterium
CACCATGGTGTACTCCGGCACCGGCTGGGTCGACACCGTGATCGTCACCAAGCTCACCACCCAGGCGTACTCGATGCTGTCCACGGCAACCGCTGGCAGCGGACGGCTCGCGCGCTCGCGCAAGAGGACGCTGCTCAGTATCCGCCTGTCTTCGCCCGATTTCGATTTTCTCGGCGCGCTGACGGTGCGCGGCGCTACCACGATCGGCGGAAGCTCGCTCATCAGCGGCGAGAACACCAATCCCGCGGGATGGAGCGGCTGCGCGGCGGTAAACGACACACTCGCCGGCATGGCCATCTCCGACTCGACGCTGATCACCTATTCCGGCTGCAGCACGGGGGCGTGCGTGACCGGGTCGCCGCGGATCCTGCAGGACCCCACCGCGGGCGACACGACGAACTACTTCGCCTTCGGTGACGAAGACTGGAACACGCTTACGGCTTCTGCCAACAAGATCATCAACGGCACCGCGACGTTCAGCCAGATCAACCCGGTCGTGAACAACGGCGTATGCGACAAGTCGGCGGCGTCGAACTGGGGAGCTCCGGTGCACACTACGCCCGCGAACGCGTGTGAGAACTATTTCCCGATCATTTACGCGAAGGGATCGCTCAGCACGCTCAAGCTTTCCGGCAACAAGGGGCAGGGGATTCTGCTGGTGGACGGCGACCTCGAGATCTCCGGTGGATTCGAGTTCTATGGCCCTGTCATCGTCCGCGGCCACATCAAGACGGTTGGCACCGGCGGCAAGCTGAACGGTGGCGTCATGGCGGCCAACGTCCAGCTGGACCAGAACACCGTGCTGGGTGACGCGACCATCACGTACTCGAGTTGCGCGGTGGAGAAAGCCATCTCCGGCTCCGCGAACCCGCGGCGACTCGTGCATCGCGCCTGGACGGAAGTCCACTGACGCGCCGCGCGAAGAGCTGACAAAAAAGGCGAGTCTCAGACTCGCCTTTTTTCATTTATTCGCGCGTGGCCGACGACCAGATGATACCGCCGGTTCTGGTCGTTCTCCTTGCGCTCCGCGGACTAGGCAACCGCTGTACCCGCAACGACTTGCCGATTTGACAACTGTCCAAATCCTTTTGTCTTTTCTGTCTGCCAAGCTGGCACACGACCAATAGTCCACTTCGGTCATCTTTTCCGAATGCGGTCCTGCCAATACCCTTTGCTCAACTCAACAGGAGCTCCGTATCCACCGGAATGTGCTGATCGCCGAGGACGACGAGGACCTCCGTGCTCTGCTCGAGCGCTATCTGAAGAGCAAGGGGCACACGACCGTGGCGGTCGCGGACGGGACGTCGGCGCTGGCCCGGCTTCGGGAGCAGCTGTTCGATGTCGCGTTGGTGGACATCAACATGCCGGGGCTCAACGGGCTCGAGGTTCTGCGCCAGATGCGGAACGAGCCGGAGCCTCCCGAAGTCGTGATCATGACCGGCGAGGGCACGGTAGACAGCGCGATCACCGCGGTGAAGCTCGGAGCGTACGACTACGTGAGCAAGCCCTACCGGATGACAGAGATCGAAATCGTGGTGCAGAAAGCCGGGGAGAAGCGCGACCTCGCCGCCGAGAACTCCCGCCTGCAGTCCGCTCTAGGGCGAGTCGCGGACTGCGACCCGATCATAAGTCGCGACCCGCGCGTGCTCGCCGCGGTGGACAGGATACCGGAGATTGCGGACAGCCGGCTCCCGGTGTTGATCACCGGTGAGCGCGGCACGGGGAAGGACATATTCGTCCGCGAGATCCTCGCGGCGTCGCAGGCGAAGCAGTTGGTCAATGTCGACGCCGACGGGCCCACCGAGTACGACGTCGACAGCGCGTTGTTCGGGCACGAAGCCGGCTCGCACCCGGGCGCGAACCGGGCCCGGCCGGGCGCGTTCGAGACGGTCAGGAGCGGAACCGTCGTAGTCGGAAACGTGCACGCTCTGACGCCCGCGCTCCAGGACAAGCTGCTGCAGCTGCTCACTTCCAGCCGGTTCCTCAGGGCCGGCGGGCAGGATCTGTTTCGCACGTCGGCGCGGGTCATAGCGACCACGGCGCGGGACCTGTCCGTCGCGGTAGCGGAAGGCAAGTTTTCGGCGGCGCTCCTGGCCGAGCTGTCGGCGCACGGGATCGACCTTCCGCCGCTGCGTGAGCGGCCGGGCGACGTGGTTCTGCTGGCGGACTATTTCCTGGAGAAGTATTCGGGCGGAAAAGCGCGCGCCTTCGATGCCGACGCCATTGCCGCGCTGTCGCAATACAGCTGGCCCGGGAACGTCGTCGAGCTGAAGAACGTGCTCGAGCGGGTGGCCATGCTGGCGAAGGGAGACGTGATAACAAGACAGGAGCTGCCGCTTCCAGGCATCGTGGGCCGCACCACTCCCTCGTCGAGCGTGCCGCTCGCGGAGCTCGAGCGGCAGCACATCCAGGCGGTTCTGGCGGAGACGAACTGGCACCAGGGCAACGCCGCCGCGAAGTTGGGGATCTCGTCCAAGACGCTGTATCGGAAAATTCGCGAGTATGGCTTCGTCCGGCCCCGCGACGCGCAGGGCGGATGAGGGTCCTCGTCATCGAGGACGATCCCACTGTCGGGACGTTCGTCAAACGAGGGCTGGAAGAGCAGCGCTGGCAGGTCGACCTGGTCGCCTCGGGTGACGAGGGCCAGCGGCTCGCGGAAGCCGGCTCCTACGACGTGCTCGTTCTCGACATGCGGCTGCCGGGGAAGTCCGGCATGGAAGTGCTGCGCGATCTCAGGGGGCGCGGGTTCGAGAAGCCGGTGCTGGTGCTCACCGCTCAGGACGCCGTGGACGCGAAGGTCGACGCGCTGCGCGCGGGCGCCGACGACTACGTCACCAAGCCGTTCGCGCTCGAGGAGCTGCTCGCGAGAGTCGAGGCGGTCGCGCGGCGGCCCGCCGCGCTGGCGCTGCCGGAGCTGCGCGTGGGCGATCTCGTCCTCGACCGCGCGACGCGAAAGGTCACTCGCGCCGGCAACCCGATCGAGCTGACGCCCAAGGAATACACGGTGCTGGAGTATCTCCTGCGTCATCCCGGGCGGGTGATGAGCCGTACGCTCATCACGGAGTACGCATGGGGCTACCACTTCGACCCCGGCACCAACATCGTGGACGTGGTGATCAACCACCTGCGCAAGAAGATCGACGCAGGGCGCCCGCAGAAGCTGATATCGACCGTCCGCGGCGTTGGCTACGCGATTCGCGATCCGGGCGAGCGGTGATGCTCGCTGCTCGCTGCTAGCTGCTGGCTGCCGTCATGTCCACCCGACTTCGCCTCACTATCATCTTCGCCGCCACGCTCACGGTCGCGCTGGCGGCGGTCACGACGTCGCTGTGGCTGTCGCGCCGGGCGTACGTCTACCGCGACCTGAGCGCGCACGCCTCCGCGCAGGCCAGGCTTGCCGCGCGCGTGATCGAGGAGGCGGCGCAGGCGGGCGATGTCATTACGGAGGAGCCGCTGCTCGGCGCTTCCGGTGAGCCGTCCCGCCGGATACTCGCGCCGCGATTGTGGCGGATCTTCGAGGCTCTGCCCGACTATCTCATCGTCGTAGACCGCGACAGCAGCGTCGTGTTCGTGTCGGAGAGCCTGATGCGGCTCGACCGGGACGATTGGACGGCGATCCAGGCGGGGCTGACCGAGATTCCCGACGATGGTCCCGCCGCGCTGCTGAATGTCGACGGCGGGGTTCTGCTGGTGGCGCGCTCGATCGGCGAGCCCACCACGGTCCTGACCCGGGTGATCGCCGGCGTGCACGCGGGCGGGAGAGTGGAGGCACCGCGGGAGTACCTGATAACGGTGTTCTTCCTCTTCCCCCTGATCCTCGCGACCGCGCTCATCGCGGTGTGGATGATGCTGGGCAAGCCGTTCGAGCAGCTCCAGCGGATCACCGACGAGCTCGCGGCGATAACCGACGGCAGAAGTCTGCATCGCCGGCTGCCGGTGGATGACAGCCGCGCGGAGCTGTCGGACCTGGTGGATACGCTGAACGCGATGATCGACCGGCTCGAGCAGTCGTTTCTGGGGCTGCGCAGGTTCACCGCCGACGCGAGTCACGAGCTCAAGACGCCGCTGGCGGTGCTGCGCGCGGACGTCGAGCGCGCCATGAGCGACGGCTCGTCGAAGTCGGAGAAGATGGTCGCGCTGGAAGAGGCGCTGCACGAGACCGCGCGAATGGCGGACCTCGTGGAGACGCTGCTGACGCTCGCGCGCGCCGACGAGGGTCGCTTCGACCTGCATCTGGAGCCGGTGTCGCTCGGCCCGATCGTGCGCGACGTGTACGAGACCGCGTTGATCCTGGGCGAGTCGGCGCAGGTCGAGGTCAGCATGCCGTTCACCGCCGAGGCGGTCGTCATGGGCGATCCGCCGCGACTGCGGCAGCTGTTCCTCAACCTCGTGACGAACGCCATCAAGTACACGCCCGCAGGGGGGCGGGTCGACATCGGGCTCGGGCGGCATCCGGATCACGCCGCGTTCGTCGTCCGCGACACCGGTATCGGCATTGCGGCCGCCGACCTACCATATGTATTCGACCGCTTCTGGCGCGCGGACCGGGTTCGCTCCCGCAGCATCGCGCGTGGGCGCGCCGGTGAAGGCGGGGGCGGCGGCTCCGGGCTCGGATTGGCGATCAGTCAGTGGATCGCGCAGGCGCACGGCGGTGCGTTGACGGTCACTTCCCGTCTGGGAAAGGGAAGTCTGTTCACCGTGACGCTGCCTCTCGCCGCGGAAGACGCCCCGAAAAGCTTCATCGAACCTTAATCCGCGCTGGATTCCATCAGCGCCCGGTCGGGGTACGTTCAATAAGAACTTGAATCGCTGCGAGCGGGGCGGGCGCGATCCCGTCTCATCCATTGCTTTTTCGAGAGAGGAAAGGACCGAATCATGTTCAACAACCTGATCGAGTCGCAGGCCAAGAGGGACAGGAAGGCTGGCGGGACGGTCCTGAGCGTAGTGCTGCATTCGGCGGTCATCCTGCTGGCAGTGTACGCGACCGCGTCGGCCGGGATCGAGGCCGAGAAGACGCGGCAGGAGAACATCAAGTTCATCGAGACGCCCAAGCCCAAGGAAGTCGAAGTCAAGAAGGACGAGCCGCCTCCGCCGGACAAGATCGCGGTGATTCCGCCGCCGAAGGGCTTCCAGGTCCTGCGGGCGCCCGTCGAGATCCCCATCGAGATTCCGAAGATCGACCTCTCGAGGCGGGTGACCAACGAAGAAGACTTCAGCGGCAAGGGAGTTGCTGGTGGGACTGCCACCGGAGTCGTCGGCGGCAGGCCGATCGATCTCACGAGCAACCAGACCTACTTCTCGTTCCAGGTGGAAAAGCAGGTGGAGCCCATTTCCAGCACGCAGCAGGTTGCCTTCCCGGAAGCGCTTCGCTCCTCGGGCGTGGGCGGTGAAGTCCAGGCCCAATTCGTGGTCGACACGCTCGGCCGCATCGAGAGCGGCAGCTTCAAGGTGCTCAAGGCCAGCAACGACGTGTTCGCCGCGGCCGTGAGATCGCACCTGCCGCGGATGCGCTTCCATCCCGCGGAAGTCGGCGGCCGCAAGGTCCGGCAGCTCGTACAACAGTCGTTCGTGTTCAACATCCAGAACTAGACCGCTCAACTTCCAACCGAAACCGGAGAGCACCGAGTTATGCAGATTTCGCTGCTGGACATGTGGCACGATATGATGTGGTTCGCGAAGGGCATCGTGTTCATTCTGCTCTTCATGTCGATCTGGTCGATGTCCGTATTCGTGAAGAAGTGGTGGGAGCTGCGGAAGGCGCAGGCGGAGACGCGCAAGTTCGCGCCCGAGTTCTCGCAGTTCCTCGAGGAGGACAACATCACCGAGGCGATCAACCTCTCCGAGCGGTACAAGCGGTCGCACGTGGCCCGCGTTCTCGGCGGCGCGCTGTCCGAGGTGAAGCCGCTGATCCAGGACGGGTCGGTAGGGGTCAACGACATCAATTCGGCCGAGCGCGCGGTCGAGCGTGAGATGCTGATGACGCTGACCGACATGAAGCGCGGCAACGGCATTCTCGCCACCGTCGGCGCCACGGCGCCGTTCGTCGGACTGCTCGGTACGACGATGGGTATCGTCAACGCGTTCCAGGGAATGGCCGTGTCCGGCTCGGGCGGTATCGGCGCGATCTCCGCTGGTGTGTCCGAAGCTCTGATCACGACGGCGTTCGGTCTGCTCGTCGCCATTCCGGCGGTGTGGGCCTTCAACTATTTCCAGGTCAAGATCGAGAATCTCGCAGCGGAGATGACCTACACCTCCAAGGAGTTCATCGATTACCTGATCCGCGGCGTCAGCGGCGAATACGGCCGCTCGCGGTTCACGCGCGAATTCAACACCGCCGCTTCGTCCGGCACCGAGCCGATCGCCGGATAACCCCCTAGACCAGGAGATACGGCAATGGGAATGTCCGTAGGCGGGGGCGGCAGCGTAAAGGCTGAGCCGAATGTGGTGCCGATGATCGACATCATGCTCGTGCTGCTGATCATCTTCATGCTCGTGATTCCCGCGGTGAGCGCCGGCTTCCAGGCGGTCCCGCCGCAGGGTCAGAACCTGAAGCCGCACCCGGAAGAGGACACCGACCAGGTGCTCGGCATCGACGCCGACGGCCAGTATTACCTGAACCGGGCGCCGATCCCGAACGAGGAGCTCGGCGCGCGGCTGAACGAGATTTTCGGAAATCGCGAAGAGGATTTTCTGCTGTACGTGAAGGCGCATAAGGATCTGGAGTACTCCAAGATCCTCGACGCGCTGGACATAGCGGCGAAGAACAGGGTCAGGGTGGCCGGGATGATCACGGACCAGACCCCGGGGACGCAGTCTCTCGTGGCGAGTGACAACCTGTTGGCGAACCAGCCCCGCACGCCGCCGGGAGGAGTTCCATAATGGGAATGAACGTCAGCGCGAGCGCGGGGAACACGCTCAGCAACGAGCCGAACGTGGTGCCGATGATCGACATCCTGCTCGTGCTCCTGATCATCTTCATGCTGGTGATCCCGCTCTCGCGGAAGGCGATCGATCTGCAGCTGCCGGATCCGAACCCGCCACCGTCGTCCGGGCCGCCACCGGCGCAGATCGTGCTCGAGGTGCTGCCGAACGGCGTCTTTCAGGTGAACAAGCAGCCGGTGGCGAAGGCTGCGCTTCACGCCGAGCTGAAGAAGATCTACGATCCGCGACCCGACAAGATCATCTTCGTGAAGGGGCATCCGACGGTGAAGTACTCGGACGTGATCTGGGCGATGGACGTGTCGCGTGGCGCGGGAGTCAAGGTGATCGGCGTGACGCCGAAGGACGCGGCGCCCGCGGGAACGTAAGGCTGGTGGTGCTGCTCTTCACGGCGGGCGAACCCTTTGGGTTCGCCCGCCGTATCATTTGACATGACCAGGCCGCGCAAAGCATCCCCAGCCATCGCCGGCCCGCCGCGGCGAAAGCGCGAGGGCCCGGGGGGATTTCTCCTGTCCGCGTTCGTGCACGCGACGCTGGTGCTGCTGCTGCTCACCTCGCCGTTCTCGCACGGCTTCACGCCGCCGCCTTCGGAGCTCGGCGGCGGTCCCGGGCCGGCTGGAGGAGGCGGCGGCCGCAGCGGCTCCGGCGCGGACGGAGAGCGGCTCCGGTTCGTGCAGACGCGACCCGCCGCGCTGCCGCCCGCTCCCGCGCCCGCGCTGGTGCCCTCACCTCCGATCTCGACTCCGGTGCCGCCCGTGGTCGCGCCGAGTGTACAGCCCGTGGCGGAAGGCCCGCCCTCGGGCACGGCGACGAGCGGCACGGGCACGGCCGGCCAGGGCGGCGCCGGCCCCGGAAGCGGAGGAGGGACCGGGAGCGGGACGGGTACGGGCACCGGATCCGGTACCGGTCCGGGCACTGGCGGCGGCGACGGTGTCAACCATCCGCCCACGCCGACCCAGGTCTTTCTGCCCCCGCTGCCCGCTCCGCCGCGCATCAAGCCGTACCACCTCATCGCCTGGTTCGAGGTGGACGAGCGGGGCAAGGCCCGGCTGCTGAGCTTCAATCCGTCGCGCGACGCGTCGTACAACCGCCGGCTGCGCGAGGTGCTGCTCTCGCTCAAGTTCCGGCCGGGGGTGACGCCCGCGGGAGTGCCGGTCAGGGATACGATCGATATTCAGTTCGTTTTCTGAGGCGGTTGTCGAGGAACGACAGCGACGGAGCCGGTGTCCGGCAGCCTCCCGGGAAGGCGGCTCCGGAGATATTCCAGGCGGGATCCGGGCCGTGAGCTCTGAGCGATCAGCACTCGGCGATCAGCAACTGCGATTTGGACGTGCACGGAATTTCGCCGGCCAACTAAACGACACGTCCCATATCGCAGTTGCTGAAAGCTGACTGCTGATCGCTCACGGCTAACGGCCCGGATTCCCCTGACGTATTCCGGTAGCCACCGGCCGTACTCCCCGAAGCTTGCCCCGGGTAGCTGGCATCCAGCGCGACCGATGGATACATTCGCGCGCCATGCAACCAGATACCGCACAAGCGATCGCGGCCGGCGTGCAGCACCGTGCCGGCGGCGAAGCCAGCCTCATAGTTCCCGACCTCTCCGGCGCGACGTTCATGGGCGTCGAGGGCACGACTCTTCTCCTCTTCGGCATGGGCGTGTGCGTGCTCGGGCTGCTCTTCGGGCTCGTCATCTACCGCCAGCTGCAGCGGCTCCCGGTCCACGGCTCGATGCTCGAGATATCCGAGCTGATCTACGAGACCTGCAAGACGTATCTCATCCAGCAGGGCAAGTTCCTGCTGATACTGGAGATCTTCATCGGGCTGGTGATCCTGCTGTACTTCGGGGTGCTGCTCGATTTCGAGGCGAAGCGGGTCGCGATCATCCTCCTGTTCAGCCTGGTCGGCATCGGCGGCAGCTACGGAGTCGCGTGGTTCGGAATCCGCGTGAACACGTTCGCCAACTCGCGGACGGCTTTCGCCAGCCTCCGGGGCGGCGCGTTCCCGCTGTATTCGATCCCGCTCCGCGCTGGAATGAGCATCGGGATGCTGCTCATCAGCGTCGAGCTGCTGCTGATGCTGTTCATCCTGCTGTTCGTTCCGGGCGACTACGCGGGCCCGTGCTTCATCGGATTCGCGATCGGCGAGTCGCTGGGCGCGGCCGCGCTGCGAATCGCGGGCGGAATCTTCACGAAGATCGCCGACATCGGCGCCGATCTCATGAAGATCGTGTTCAACATCAAGGAGGACGACGCGCGCAACCCGGGCGTGATCGCCGACTGCACGGGCGACAACGCGGGCGACTCGGTGGGGCCGAGCGCCGACGGGTTCGAGACGTACGGCGTCACGGGCGTAGCGCTGATCTCGTTCATCCTGCTGGCCGTGACCAGCCCCGCGGTGCAGGTGCAGCTGCTGGTCTGGATCTTCGTCATGCGCGTGGTGATGATCATCGCCAGCGGCGCGTCGTATCTGATCAACGAGGCGATCGCGCGGGCGCGCTACCGAACGGTCGAGCGCATGAACTTCGAGGCGCCGCTCACCACGCTCGTCTGGCTGACGTCGTTCGTCTCCGTTGGCCTCACGTTCCTCGTTTCCCGGCTGCTCATTCCCGACCTCGGCGACGGCACTCTCTGGTGGAAGCTGTCGGCCGTGATCACCTGCGGCACGCTCGCGGGAGCCATCATCCCCGAGCTGGTGAAGATCTTCACCTCGATGAACTCCGCGCACACGCGCGAGGTGGTGACGTCGTCCCGCGAAGGCGGCGCTTCGCTCAACATCCTGTCGGGTCTCGTCGCGGGCAACTTCAGCGCCTACTGGCTGGGCATGACCATCATGGCGCTGATGGCGATCGCGTACGGCGTCAGCTCGCAGGGCTTCGACGCGCTGATGATCGCGCCCGCCGTGTTCGCGTTCGGCCTGGTCGCGTTCGGTTTTCTGGGAATGGGCCCGGTGACGATCGCGGTGGACTCGTACGGGCCGGTGACGGACAACGCGCAATCGGTGTTCGAGCTGTCCACCATCGAGCAGATCCCAGGAATCGAGCAGAGCATCAACGCGGAATACGGCTTCACTCCGCGCTTCGGGCACGCCAAGGACCTGCTGGAGGAGAACGACGGCGCGGGGAACACGTTCAAGGCCAGCGCCAAGCCGGTGCTGATCGGAACGGCGGTGGTCGGCGCGACCACGATGATCTTCTCGATCATCATCGCCCTCACCCACGGACTCCAGCCGGAGTTCCTGCAGCGGCTCTCGATCCTGCACGCGCCGTTCCTGCTCGGGCTCATCACCGGCGGGGCGATGATCTACTGGTTTACCGGCGCGTCCACGCAGGCCGTCACCACCGGCGCGTACCGCGCGGTGGAGTTCATCAAGGCGAACATCAACCTGGAGACGAGCACGCGCGCGTCCGTCGCCGACAGCAAGAAGGTCGTCGAGATCTGCACGCTGTACGCGCAGAAGGGGATGTTCAACATCTTCCTCGCCGTCTTCTTCTCCACGTTGTCGTTCGCGTTCATCGAGCCGTTCTTCTTTATCGGCTACCTCGTGTCGATCGCGATCTTCGGTCTCTTCCAGGCGATCTTCATGGCGAACGCGGGCGGCGCGTGGGATAACGCCAAGAAGATCGTGGAGGTCGAGCTGAAGCAGAAGGGAACGCCGCTGCACGCCGCGACAGTCGTCGGCGACACGGTGGGCGATCCCTTCAAGGACACGTCGTCGGTGGCGCTCAATCCGGTCATCAAATTCACCACGCTGTTCGGACTGCTGGCGGTCGAGCTCGCGGTATCGCTCACGGAGCAGCAGGGCGCGCTCTGGACCACGTCGCTGTCGGGGGTTTTCTTCCTGGTGGCGGTCGTGTTCGTCTGGCGCTCGTTCTACGCCATGCGGATCGAATCCGCGGCCTGATCCCGACGGCTCGTTCGACACCCCCGCACCGAATGACCGCATGCTGACACAGCTATTCGCGCGCAAGCCGATCGTCGAGATTCTGGACGATCGCGATCATCCGAATTCCCTGAAGCGGGCGCTCGGCGCGGGCGATCTGGTGATGCTGGCGATCGGCGCGGTGATTGGCGCAGGAATCTTTTCGGCCATCGGAACGGCCGCGGCGGGCGAGCTCCTGCCTGACGGCACGGTGGTCCGGTACGGCGCAGGGCCCGCGCTCGTCTTCTCTTTCCTCCTGCTCGGCGGCGTATGCGCTCTCGCCGCGCTCTGCTACGCCGAGCTGGCGTCGATGATCCCGCAGGCGGGAAGCGCGTACTCCTACTCGTATGCGACTCTCGGCGAGTTCATCGCCTGGATCATCGGTTGGGACCTGATACTCGAGTACGCGATCGGCAACATCGCCGTGGCCGTCGCGTGGGGCGGCTACTTCAAATCGCTGCTGTCGGCGTTCGGCCTGTCGTTGCCGGACTGGGCGTCGCATGGGTACCGCTCGGTGCTGCTGAGCTCCGATCCCGCTGTGCACGGATTGCTGGAGACCGCGCCGAGGGTGCTGGGCGTTCCGATCCTGGTCAACCTCCCGGCCTTCGGCATAGTCGCCGCGATCACGTGGCTGCTGTTGCGCGGAGTTCGCGAGAGCGTGCGCGCCAACAACATCATGGTCGTGGTCAAGCTGCTGGTGCTCGGCTTCTTCGTGGTGATCGGCGCCATTCACATCAATCCCGACAATTACGTGCCGTTCGCGCCGAACGGGTGGCGCGGCATCCATCAAGGCGCCGCTATCATCTTCTTCGCTTACATCGGCTTCGACGCGATCTCGACGGCAGCGGAGGAGACCAAGAATCCGCAGCGCAACATGCCGCGCGGAATTCTCGGCGGACTCGCGATCTGCACGGTGATCTACGTGATCGTGGGAATCGTGGCGACGGGGCTGGTACCGTACGAGCAGCTGCGCGCGGCGGATCCGCTCACTCGCGCGCTGCAGGTCGCGGGTCTGGAGACCGCGAGCTGGATCGTGGCGTTCGGCGCCATCGTCTCGCTTACCGCCGTACTGCTCGTGTTCCAGTACGGCCAGCCGCGAATCTTTTTCGCGATGGCTAGGGACGGGCTGCTTCCCAAATCGGCGGCCAAGATTCATCCGAAGACCCGGATCCCGCACATCACGACGTTCTGGACGGGCGCCGTCGTGGCGGTGGGCGCGCTGTTCGCCGACGAGAACGAGATTTACGATCTGACGAACATCGGCACGCTGTCGGCGTTTGCGATCGTGTGCATCGGAGTCCTGGTGCTGCGGCGCATCGACCCGTCGAGGCCGCGGCCGTTCCGCGTGCCGCTGGTCTGGGGAGTCACGCTTGGTGGCGCGGCGGCGTGTATCTACGTGATGGCGGGGCTGCCCGTGCGGGCATGGGAGCGGTTCGGCATCTGGATGGTATTGGGGATCATTCTGTATTTCTCTTACGGCTACCGGCACTCCCGACTCCGGCGCGAGGGACTGGGTTTACCGCCGGACAGGGACTAGCTGACGATGAGCGAACCGGTCGGCGGCAACGGACGCGGCATGAAGCTGCACACCAAGATTCTGCTGGGACTCGCCATCGGCGCCGTGCTCGGCGTCGCCGCCAATCTGATGCTCGGCGCGGACCATCCCACCGTCGAGTGGATCAACAAGTATCTCGCGGGCCCGGTCGGCCAGATCTTCCTGCGGATGCTGTTCATGATCGTGATGCCGCTGGTGTTCGCGTCCATCGCGCTCGGCGTGGCTGGGTTGGGCGACATTCGCAACGTCGGACGCGTGGGCGGAAAGACGCTGGCGTACTTCCTGGTCACCACGGCGCTGGCCGCGACGCTGGGAATCATTCTGGTCAGCGCTATCCGGCCGGGCAGCCGGTTGGATCCCACCGTTCGATCGGAGCTGCTCGCCACCTACGCTGGCGACGCGGCGACAAAGGTCGAGGCGTCACAGGCGGGCGGGTTCGGGATCGAGACGCTGGTGAACATCGTGACCCGCAATCCGGTCAAGTCCGCGGTCGACATGGACATGCTGGGCGTGATCTTCTTCGGGCTGATGTTCGGCGCCGCCCTCACGATGATCAAGCCCGAGAGCGCGAAGCCGATGATGGTCTGGCTGCAGGCGGTCCAGGACATCGTGATCAAGATCGTGGAGATAGCGATGCGGCTGGCGCCGTACGGCGTCGCCGGGCTGATCTTCGGCGTGACGTCGCGCTTCGGCTTCGCGCTGCTGGTTCCGCTGGGCAATTACGTGATGGTGGTGATCGGCGCGCTCATCCTGCACACGGTCGTCACGCTGTCGCTGTTCGTGCGGTTTGGCGCCGGCCTCTCTCCGCTGCTGTTCTTCTCCAGGATCCGCTCGTCGATGGTGACCGCGTTCTCGACGAGCTCGAGCGCGGCGACGCTGCCGACGAACCTCGCCGTGGCCGAGCAGAACCTCGGCATCCCGCGGCACGTCGCCGGCTTCGTGCTCCCGCTCGGCAACACCATGTGCATGAACGGCACGTCGCTGTTCGAGGGAATCACGGTCATCTTCCTGGCCGAAGTGTTCGGCATTTCGTTTACGATCCCGCAGATGGCGGTGGTCATGGCCATGTCGGTGATCACGGCCGTGGGCGCGGCGGGCGTGCCCGGTGGCTCGATCCCGCTGCTCGTCGGAATCCTCGCGATGTTCGGCGTGCCCGGCGAGGGGATCGCGCTGGTGCTGGGGATCGACCGGATCCTCGACATGTCGCGGACCACGGTGAACATCATCGGGGATCTCACCGCGACGTGCGTAATCGCAAGATCGGAGGGGGTCTGGTCCGCGGCGGACGTTCCTGCGGTTGTCGGGGGGATGGAGCGGGAGGTGAAGCTGGACGAGAGTCCGGACTGGCCGAAACCGGCCGCGTAGCGCTGCACCGCTGATCGCGAACTAACTACTTGCAGCGACCGCGCGTAATGCGAGCTTGATCGCGCCGCGCGCGCCGACGATCGCATCAGGGTGCACATGCGCCCCCGGCACCGCGGATTTCAGCCGGTGCTCGACCCGCTTCCGCAGTGGCGACGCCTTCTTCATCAACCCACCAGCGAACGCCAGCTCGATGTCGCCGCGCTCGTCGCCGAACAGGCGCTGCGACAGCGCGCGAACGTGAAGCACTAGCTCCTCGGCTGCGAGATCGACGAGCGATTTTGCGCGGGGATCGGTGGCCGCCGTCGAGAAGACGATCGGAGCGAGCGCCGCGAGCGTCTTGGGGTCCGCGGCCGCGGACCAGGGAATCAGCTCCTCCGGCTCGTTCAGCTGCGCGGCGGTCAGAATCGCGCCGGTCAGCGCCGTAGGCGGCTCGCGCCCGTCGTGCGCGGCGGCCACGATGCCGAGCGCGCGCCTGCCGATCCACGCACCGCTCCCTTCGTCGCCCAGCTTTGGACCCCAGCCGCCGCAGCGCGCGCGCGTTCCCGTCGGGCCGCGACCGTGCGCGATCGAGCCCGTGCCGGCGATGAGGATGATTCCCGGGCCGCCGTTGAAAGCATCCTCCAGCGCGATCTCCGCGTCCGTCTCGACGATTACCTCCTCGGCGACGTCCAGATCTTCCAGCGCGGCCGCGAGATTCTCGCGCTCGTCCTTCCGCCCTACGCCGGCGACGCCGACGAGCAGCAGCGAGAGCGCTCTGTCGCCGTCCTCGATCTTCGCCAGCGCGGCGGCCACTGTGCTGGCGATCACCCGCGCGGATTCGGGCGCGTGGCCGGGCGCCACCGCCGACCCCGGGCCCTCGGCCTCGGCCACCACCGACCCGTCGGCGGCGCGCGCGATGATGACGTGCGTCTTCGTCCCGCCGCCATCCACTCCCGCGACCAGCCCGCTCATGCGGCGCGCGGCGGAGGCGCCGCGTGGGTCAGCGACGACAGGATGCCGGTGGCCATGGTCACGGTGGTCCCGATGAGGACGTACCAGGGCCACGCGATCGTGGAGAACGACGCGAGCGTTCCGCCGATTCCCGGGAGCAGGGGACCGAGCTGCTTCGAAAAGACGACGAACGTCATCACGAATATGCCGGTGGCCATCCCAAGAATGGCGTCCCGCTGAACCGCGCGGTGCCAGAGCATGCCGAGGAAAAATCCGCCAAGCAGCGCGCCGTAGGTGAACGACGCGATCGAGAGCGCGACGATGACGACGGGAGTTCCCTGCGCGCGGTACAGGAGTGAAGCGGTGAGCAGCGCCACTCCCCACAGCAGCGAGAAGAGCTTGCCCATCTTCAGCGTGGCCGGATCGTCCGCGGCGCGCCTGGTCAGAGGCAGGTAGATGTCGTGCGTCGTGGCGGCTCCGAGCGAGTTGATCGATCCGGACAGCGTGCTCATCGACGCCGCGAGGATCGCCGCGACCACCAGACCGGTCATTCCCGAAGGCATGTTCTCGACGATGAACGTCGGGAAGATCGCGTCGGGCGCCGGGAAGGCGCGGTTCTCGAAGAAAGCCCAAAGGCCGATTCCGATGATCAGGAACAGCGCGAACTGCGCTATGACGGCGACGCCGCTGCCGATGAGCGCCTTGCGCGCGTCTCCGAGCGAGGAAGCGGTCAACAGGCGCTGCACGATCAGCTGATCCGCGCCGTGCGATGCCATCGACAGGAACGCACCGCCGATGAGTCCCGCGAATACGGTGTGCGGGCGGTCGAACCCGGTGTAGAAATCGATTCCACGCAGCTTGCCCGCCGCGCCGGCCTGCGAGAAGATCGCGCCCCAGCCGCCGTCGACGCCCTGGCCGATCAGGTACACGGCCCCTATTCCGCCGAGCAGGTACACCACGGTCTGAACGACGTCGGTCCACACGACGGCGCGCATGCCGCCGTGGTACGTGTAGATGAGCGTCAGGATGCCGAGCACGAGGATCGAGACGGGCCGGGTATAACCCTCGGGAAGGGCCGGCCCGATGATGATCGCGATCGGAATCGCGGTCGCGAATATCCGCACCGAGTCGCCGAACCCGCGCGTCACCATGAACGTGACGGACGCGAATCGTCTGGTGTGGAGGCCGAACCGCCGCTCGAGGAGGGCGTAGGCGGTCACCAGCTCGCCGTGGTAATACCGCGGGAGCAGCGTGTACGCGACCACGATCCGGCCCAGCAGATACCCGGTCGCGACCTGGAGGAAGCCCAGGTTCCCGAGGTACGCGACTCCCGGGATGCTGATGAAGGTGAGCGCGCTGGTCTCGGTGGCGACGACCGAGAAGAGGATGGCCCACCACGGGATCTGCTGCCCCGCGATGAAGTAATCCTTCGCGTCCTTCTGGCCGCGGCCGAGCCAGATGCCGAGCCACGTCGTGCCGGCGAGATACGCCACCAGCACAAACAGATCGAGGGCGGTGAATGCGCTGGTCAATTCACCGCCCTCGAATAGTGCACCGTCCGCGCGGCGGAACTATGCGGAGAAGGAGCTGCCGCAGCCGCAGCCGCCGGTCGCGTTGGGGTTCTTGAAGGTGAATCCGGAGCCCTGCATCGACGACGCGTAGTCGATCGTGATTCCGCTCAGATATTGGGCGGAGAAGGGGTCGACGAAGACGTTGAAGCCGTCCTGCTCCAGGACGACGTCGTCCTCGGCGCGCTTGTCTTCGATCAGAAGGCTGTACTTGAAGCCGCTGCACCCGCCCGGCTGAACGGACACGCGCAAGCCGCCCTCTTCGGCGCTGACGCCTTCGGTCTCTATGAAGCGCTTGACCTCGACCGCCGCCACGGGCGTGATGACGAGCGCGATTTCCGGCTGGGATGAAACGGACATTAGTTGCCTCCTGGTCTTCCTATCAATGTAAACAAAGCTGTTAGCTATTAGCCATTGGTTTTTGGCCCTGCCCTGGCCAAGAGCCAATAGCCAACAACCAATAGCGGCTCTTCAGGGGTATTATCAAGGGCGCCTTCCATCCTCTGACCCCGTACCGCCGATGCCAGTTCCACTGTCAGCCCGTCTGTTCCTCCTGCTCCCGCTCCTGGCCGGGTGCACGGTCACGCACAAGCCGATCGACCCCACCTACGATCTGGCGCGCGCCAAGGTAATTCCGGGGATCACCGTCCTGCTGCAGGACAGCATCGGCTTGATCAGGGGCAAGCGGGTAGGCGTCATCGCGAACCAGACGTCGATCGACGAGCGCCGGCGGAATCTCGTCGATCTGCTGTCGACCGACTCGCGCGCGCGGGAAGCGAGCGTGCGGCTGGTTGCCGTTTTCGCCCCGGAGCACGGGATCCGCGGGACCGAGGACAGGACCGACCTCCCCGACTACGTGGATCCGAGGACCGGCGTCCGGATCTACTCGCTGTACCGGGCGACGACGACGGCGCCGCCGGACAGTGTGGTCCGGCAGCTGGACGCCATCGTCTTCGATCTGCAGGACGTCGGCACGAGGACGTGGACGTACGTCGGCGCGATGGTGTACGCGATGCGCTCGGCTGCCCGGCACGGGAAGCCGTTCATCGTGCTCGACCGGCCCAACCCGCTGACCGGGTTCTACAGCGAGGGCCCGATGCTCGACTCGGCTCTGGCCAACGCCGACACGGCGCTGCCGGGCCGGCCGGCGCGGGCGTACGCGCTGCATCCGATGCCGCTGCGGCACGGCCTCACCATGGGCGAGATGGCGCTGTACTACAACCAGGAGCTGGCCATCGGCGCCGACCTGCACGTGGTCCCGATGCGCGGCTGGAGCCGCGACCTGTGGTTTGATAGGACCGATCTGCCGTGGGTGAAGCCGTCGCCGGCGATCGTGTCGCTGCAAAGCGCGCTGCTGTATCCGTCGCTGGTGGCGTTCGAGCGAACGCGGCTGTCGGTCGGCCGCGGGACCGACGCGCCGTTTCAGCGCTTCGGCGCGCCGTGGATGAAGGTGCGCGAGGTACTCGATCTGCTGGCGCAGAGGCCCATCCGCGGGATCCGGTTCGAGGCGGAGACCTTCGTTCCCAACGCGCCGACGGACGGAAAGTATGGCGGCGTGCGCGTACCAGGGATCCGCATGTGGATCACGAACCGGAACCAGGTGCAGCCGTCGCGGATCGGCGCCAACGTGCTCTGGGCGCTGGCGCGGACGTCGCCGGATTCGCTGCGAATAGACTCGCTTGGATTCGACCTGCGCTTCGGCGACTCGGACATGCGGCGGGCGCTGGTCAGTGGAACAGAAGATCCCGACGTCCTGCTGGACCGCGAGCTGGCGAGCGTGTTCGAGTTCAGGGACCGCGCGCGGCCGCACTTCCTGTATCGCTGAGGTCGCGCACGGCTCTTGCACGCCGGCCTATCGTTCCCAACTACCACAGGGAGGCTGGTGTGCTCAGGGTTCTAGCGGCTATTGCTTTCGCCACCGCGGCCGTCGGCTGCGGCCCGCGGCAGGTGCAGGTCGAGACCGGTACACCGACCACCAACGAGGTCGCGCTCAGGGTGACGAACAACCTGAGTCAGGCGGTGAACGTGTACATAAGCGGCGGCGGCACGACCGACGTCTTCGTGAAGCAGATCGGCGCGAACAGCTCGGAGTGGGTGCCGGTCCAGGGTTTCTCGGTCGGCTCCGTAGTGACGCTGCGCGCCCGGACCGTGGATGGGGCTCGGACTTACTCCAAGGACAACGTCGTCCTCGAGAACATGTACGAGTGGCGAGTTCCCTAGCTACAACTCACAGCGTCCGATACCTTTACGGGTCGGCCCCAGCAGGGCGCCGACCCGTTCTTTTTGTTCGAGCGTCCGAGCGGGTCGTCCGTTGGCGGGCCATCAACTCACGTTCGGAGCGGCATGAGAGCATTGTGGGAGGGGATCAAAGAGGGGTATCTGCGACTCCTCGATCCCGTTGCGGGGGCACTGGCGCGGATGGGCGTCAGCCCCAACGCGTTGACCACCATCGGCGCCGTCTTCACGGTGGCAGCGGCGGTCGCGTTCGGCTTCGGCCACATCATGCTCGGCGGCTGGGTACTGAGCCTCACGGCCCTGTTCGACGTGCTCGACGGGCGGGTCGCCCGGCACGCCAACCGGGCGACGGTCTTCGGCGCGTTCTACGACTCCACGCTCGACAGGATCGGCGACGGAGCGTTGATGGCAGGGCTCACGATGTTCTACGCTACGAGCCCGCGCTTTTCCAGCGCCCCGCTGATGGTCGTGTGCCTGGTCGGCATGATCGGGACGTTCGTCATCTCGTACACCCGCGCCCGCGCGGAAGCGCTGGGGCTCGACGCGAAGGTCGGATTTCTCCAGCGACCGGAGCGGTTCGTGCTCCTGTCGGCGCCGCAGGCGCTGTTCGGCCTGGCGCTCGGCGGCAAGGTGCTCGCCGGCATCGTCATCCTGCTCGCCCTCACGGCGTGGATCACGGCGGTGCAGCGAATACTGGTCGTGCGCAAGCTCACGACGACGGAAGAGATTCCGCGGATTCGCGTCATCGGCGAGAACGCCACGCCCGTCGGCCAGCAGGCGACGCGGCGCGCTCATTCCTAACAAACTCACGCGTGCCTGATTCGATTCTCGGCAACAACCCGGGCGGCGTCAAGCCGGCCGGAGGCAAGCTCGGCGTACTGACCGTGGGGTTGGGCGCCGTGTCCACGACGTTCATCGCCGGCGTGGAGAGCGTGCGGCGAGGGCATTCGCGGCCGATCGGCTCGCTGACCCAGATGGCCACGATCCGCCTCGGTAAGCGCACCGAAGGACGCGCGCCGCTCATCCGGGACTTCGTCCCGCTGGCGGAGCTGGACGACCTGGTGTTCGGCGCATGGGATCCGATTCCGGACGACGCGCTCACCGCGGCGAAGAAGGCCGGCGTGCTGGACGAGCGGGACCTCGCCCCGGTCGCGGATTTTCTCGCCGCGATACGGCCGATGCCGGCCGCGTTCGAGAACAAGTACGTCGTGCGGATCCAGGGCACGAACGTCAAGACGGGCAGGACCAAGCGCGAGCTCGCCGAGCAGATCCGGCAGGACATCCGGGATTTCGTCGCCCGGCATGGCCTGGCTCGCGTGGTGGTGGTGTGGTGCGCTTCCACGGAGATCTTCATGCGTCCGGGTCCGCAACACTCGACGATAGAGGAATTCGAGAAGGCGATGGAGCGGAACGACGACGCGATCGCGCCGTCGATGCTGTACGCCTGGGCCGCGATCATGGAGGGCGTGCCGTTCTGCAACGGCGCTCCCAACCTGTGCGTCGACACGCTGGCGCTGATCGATCTCGCGCAGCGGAAGGGAGTCCCCATCTCCGGCAAGGATTTCAAGACCGGCCAGACGTGGCTCAAGACGGTGGTAGCGCCGGCGCTGAAGGCGCGCATGCTGGGCCTCGCCGGGTGGTACTCGACCAACATCCTGGGGAATCGTGACGGCGAGGTGCTGGACGACCCCGCGTCGTTCAAGACCAAGGAGGAATCCAAGCTGAGCGTGCTGCACACGATCCTGCAGCCCGAGGTCTACCCTGATCTGTACAAGGACTTCTCGCACGTCGTGCGCATCAACTACTACCCTCCTCGCGGCGACAACAAGGAAGGCTGGGACAACATCGACATCTTCGGGTGGATGAACTACCCGATGCAGATCAAGATCAACTTCCTCTGCCGGGACTCGATCCTCGCGGCACCACTCGTGCTGGATCTGGCGTTGCTGTCCGATTTCGCGCAGCGCGCTGGAATGAAGGGAATTCAGGAGTGGCTGTCGTTCTACTACAAGAGCCCGATGGCCGCGCCCGGTCTGCAGCCGGAGCACGACCTGTTCATCCAGCAGACCAAGCTGAAGAACACCCTGCGCCACCTGATGGGCGAGGAGCAGATCACGCATCTGGGATTGGAGTACTACACATGAAACTGCGCTATTGGCTATTGGCTATTGGCTCTTGGCTAACAGCCCCGTTTTTCCTGCTCTTCCGCTCACCCAACAGCCAACAGCCAATAGCCAATAGCATTCTGGCATTCGTCGTGATGGCAGCGCTCGCCTGCGGCCCCAGCCAGCCCATCACCGACATCCGGCAGTGGACCGACAATTACGCGTATCGCATCACGGTCGATCCCATGCCGCCCGAGGCGCTGGAGCCCGCGATCTACAAAGTCGTGGTCCGCGACCGCGAGACGAACCAGCCGATCGAGAACGGCGAGGGGCGGATCTTCGCCACGAGCCCGGACGGGGCCAACACCGACGACGGTCTCGCGAAGGGCAAGGAGATCGGCACGTACTACGCGCGGCTGTACTACGTGATCTCGGGCGACTGGGCCATCGCGATACAATTCCGCAGGGACTCGACCCAGCGACTGGAGCGCGCCGACTGGGTTCAGACGGTGCTGCCCTCCACCAAGCCCGGATACTGAGGAGCCAGCATGCGTCATTTCTATCGCACCCAGCTCGTGCCCGACGACGTCCTCGAGGCCGCGGACGATTTCTTTGGCCGCCTGACGCTGGAGCGGACGGTCAACTCGCACCGCGCCAGGTCGTACGTCGGCAATCTGGGAAGCCTGCGGCTCAAAGTGGAGAAGGAGGGCGGCCACTATACGTTCGTGGAGGTCTCTACCGATCAGATGGGCGAGAGCCGGCTCGACCGGAACGTGAAGCGTTTCTTCACCGAGCTGCGGAGCAAGGCCGACCCCAGGCACAGGCTGCGCGCCGCGTACTGATGGCGACTCGCGCGGCCACGGGCGCTCGGGCCGGCAGGGGATCGTCACGACCCGCGCGGGAGGAAGCCGGCCCCGGCTCCACGCTCACCCGCGAGCAGAAGCTGGAGCTGTACTACTACATGCGGCTGACGCGGTCGCTGGAAGAGCGGCTGGTCAACCTCTACCGGCAGACCAAGGTCGTGGGCGGGCTGTTCCGTTCGCTGGGACAGGAAGCCGACGCGGTCGGCAGCGCGTACGCGCTCGACCGCGCCAGGGGCGACGTGCTCTCGCCGCTGATCAGAAATCTCGGCTCGATGCTCGTGCAGGGCGCGACGCCGCTCGAGATCCTGCGGCAGTACATGGCGAAGGGCGATTCGCCGACGCGCGGCCGCGAGCTCAACATCCATTTCGGCAGCCCCGACCGCGGCTTCATCGGCCAGATATCGCACCTCGGCGACATGGTGCCGGTGATGGCCGGAGTGACGCTGTCCTTCAGGATCCGCCAGCAGGACCGTGTGGGACTGGTGTATGTCGGCGACGGAGCCACCTCGACCGGCGCGTTCCACGAAGGGATCAACTTCGCCGCCGTGCAGCGCTGTCCGCTCGTCGTGATCGTGGAGAACAACGGCTACGCGTACTCGACGCCGGTGCACCGGCAGACGGCGGCGGCCGAGCTCAAGGACAAGGCGGCCGGCTACGGGATTCCGGGGGAGCGCGCGGACGGAAACGACGTGCTGGCCGTGTACGACGTGACGCGGCGCGCGGTGGACCGCGCGCGACGGGGCGAGGGCGCGTCGCTGATCGAGCTGGTCACCTACCGGCGGAAGGGCCACGCGGAGCACGACAATCAGTCGTACGTGCCGGAGGGGGAGATCGAGCGGTGGGCGCGCGAGAACGATCCGCTCACGCGCTACGTCGAGCGGCTCACCGGCGCGGAGCGCGTTCCAGCAGCGGAACTGAAGGAGATCGACGCGCGCGTCCTGCGCGAGATCGATCTCGCGACCGACGAAGCTGAGCGGTCACCGGTACCGCAGTCCGAGGACGCGCTGGTCGGCATTTACGCCGATCCCGCGACGATCGAGCCGCTCTGGTTCAGAGAGGGGATCCGCAGCGCGGTGGAGGGGCACGAGCGGCCGGCCTCCTGGGGAACGCACGATCCGGACACCGCCGCGGCGACCGAAGATGCCTGAGATCACGTATCTCGAGGGCATCCGCCAAGCGCTGTTCGAGGAGATGGAGCGCGACGAGAACGTATTCTGTCTCGGCGAGGACATCGGGAAGTACGGCGGCGCGTTCAAGGTCACCGAGGGATTGCTGGAGAAGTTCGGCGAGGACCGGGTGATCGACACGCCCGTCTCGGAAGCCGCGATCGTCGGCGCCGCGGCCGGCGCGTCGCACATGGGGATGCGTCCCGTGTGCGAGATGCAGTTCATCGACTTCATCTCGTGCGGCTACGACATGCTGACCAACTATGTCGCGACCGCGCGCTACCGCGCCATGCTGCCGTGTCCGATGGTGGTGCGCGGGCCGAGCGGCGGCTACGTCCGCGGCGGGCCGTTCCATTCGCAGAATCCCGAAGCGGCGTTCCTGCACACGCCCGGGCTGAAGATCGTGTATCCGGCTACTGTCAGCGACGCCAAGGGACTGCTCAAGTCGGCGATCCGCGACGACGACTGCGTGCTCTTCTTCGAGCACAAGTACCTGTATCGACGCGTCAAGGAAGAGCTGCCCGAGGGCGACCACGTGGTGCCGATCGGGAAGGCGCGGACCGCGCGCGAAGGGAGCGACGTCTCCGTGATCAGCTACGCCGCGACCCTGTGGAAGGCGCTCGAAGCGGCCGAGCAGTGCGAGCGGGAGGACGGGCTGTCGGTGGAGGTGATCGATCTCCGCACGCTGCTCCCGCTCGACGACGACGCCATCGTCGCCACCGTGAAGAAGACGAACCGTATTCTGCTGGTTCACGAGGACACGCGGACCGGCGGGATCGCGGGGGAGATAACGGCCCGGATCAACGAGCTGGCGTTCGAGTGGCTGGACGCCCCGGTGCTCAGAGTTACGGCCGCCGACGTGCCGCTGCCGTACGCTCCGTCGCTGGAGGACTATGTTCTCCCGCAGACCCCGGATATTGTAAGGGGGATTCGCCGGCTGGCCGCCTACTGATGGCCGCCCCGGACGGGCGGGACGAGTTTCGCTTCGAGCGGTACCTGGGCGTCGGATGCGTGACCACGATCGGCGGATTTTTCAGCGGCGGCATGATCGCCGTGCTGCTCGCGAAGATTGTCGGCTGGGCGCGGGGGTGCCAGCCGCCGAGCGGACTGCCGGCGTGCGACTGGCACATCTTCATGCTGACGGGAGCGCTGATCGGGATGGTGACGCTCCCCGCCGGGGTGATATGGAAGTGGCGCGGGAAGGGGAAGGTCGATGCTGAGCCTGGATTCTAAGCGAGGTTGATGACGTGGCCCGTGTTGACGTGATAATGCCGCAGATGGGCGAGTCGATCGTGGAGGGCACGCTCTCCCGGTGGCTCAAGAAGGCCGGCGACGAAGTCAAGCGCGACGAGCCCATCTTCGAGATTTCGACCGACAAGGTTGACGCGGAGATTCCGTCTCCGGTCGCGGGAGTGCTGGCGGAGATCCTCGTGCAGGAAGGGGAGACCGTCGCGGTGCAGACCGTCGTGGCGAAGATCGAGACGGAGCAGGGCGCGACCGTGCCCGCCACGCCGGAGGCGGCGCCCGCGGGGGCAGCCACCGCGGCGGCCAAGGCGTCGCCGACGCAGGCCGACGTGCCACGGAGCGCGGGACCGGCGCCGGCCGCCATCACCGCGCCGCCGGCGCAGCGCGCGACACCGGGCCCGGCTCCGGCCGGCAACGGCTCCTCGTTCGAGGAGCGGGTGCAGACGCGGTCATCGCCCCTCGTGCGCAAGATCGCGGCGGAGCACGGAGTCGATCTCGCCGCGCTGCGCGGCCGGGGCAGCGGAATCGCCGGCCGCGTGACCAAGAAGGACATACTCGGCTACATCGAGTCCGGCCCGCCGGCGGGAGCCGGCGCCGCGCCCACGATGCACGCCCCCGGCGGCGCCACGGCGTGGCCCGGCGACGTCGTCGAGCCGATGAGCAAGATGCGGGCGC
Organism: Gemmatimonadaceae bacterium; assembly: GCA_024654005.1. Classification (GTDB taxonomy): domain Bacteria; phylum Gemmatimonadota; class Gemmatimonadetes; order Gemmatimonadales; family Gemmatimonadaceae; genus JACDCY01. Next base: position 24,568 of record JANLGX010000360.1, read on the forward strand.
TCATCAGCGAGCACATGGGCGTCTCGCGGCGGACTTCGGCGCACGTCACGTCGTTCATGGAGATCGATCTCACGCGGGTAGCGAAGATCCGCGGGAAGAAGAAGGCGGAGTTCAAGGAAGCGACCGGCCAGAACCTCACCTATCTGCCGTTTATCATCGCGAGCGTGGTAGACGGGCTCAAGAAGTTCCCGGTGCTGAACTCCTCGGTATCGGGGAACACCATCATCTACCGGAAGCAGTACAACATCGCGATCGCGGTAGCGCTCGACTGGGGGCTCATCGTTCCCGTCATTAAGCAGGCGGACAACCTCTCGCTCGCGGGCCTCACCCGCGCGCTGAACGATCTCGCCGCGCGGGCGCGCGCCAAGCGGCTGTCGCCGGAGGAAGTGCAGGACGGCACCTTCACCATCACCAACCCGGGCGTGTACGGCTCGCTCATGGGGACCCCGATCATCAACCAGCCGCAGGTGGCGATCCTCGGCGTGGGCGCGATCGAGAAGCGCCCGAAGGTCATGGAGGGTCCCGACGGCGACGACGTGCTCGCGATCCGGACGTGCGCGTATTTCTCACTGTCGTTCGATCACCGCATCATCGACGGCGCCGTGGCGGACCAGTTCCTGGCGCACGTGAAATCGGTGCTGGAGAACTTCAGCGACGCCGGAGTGTAGGTGGCGCGCCTGCTGACGATCCACCGGACGATCGTGACGGTGGCTGCAAGAAAGCGCTATCTCGAGAAGCTCAAGGCGAGAAAGGCGCATTACTCCGCGGCCGGGTGCAATTTCTGGGTGTTCGAGGAAGTCGGACTGCCCGGCGCGTTCATCGAATTCACCGAAGCCACCGAGTCGCAGAGGCTCGCGGACGCGCACGAGGCCGCGCTCGATCCGATTCTCGACGCGGGCCGCATATACAAGGAAGTGGAGCTGAGCTGATGCCAACGAGAAAAATTCGCGTCGACGGAGAGGAGTGGAGCGTGGCTACCTCCGGTTTCGTGACGCAATACGATCAGGACGAATACGGACTGCTGTTCACCCGGGGGACGGGCGACGCCCGCGAGATCCGCGTGACGCGGTACTCCCCGCTCGGCGCCCGCTCGCGCGAGGCATCGTTCGCCGAGCTCCCGGACGAAAAGCTGGTGGAGCTGTTCGAGCAGTCCCAGCCGGGGTTCACCTCTCCGGAGGCCGGCTACAGCAGGTGAGCCAGGGCCCGGAGCAGCGGGACGCGGGAGCGGGCCGGTCGGAAATCGATCTTCACCTTCACTCCACCGCGTCGGACGGAATACTTCCTCCAGCACAGGTCGTCGAAGCCGCCAAAGCCGCGGGACTGTCCGTGATCGCGCTGACCGACCACGATACCGTCTCCGGCGTGCACGAGGCGCTGGTCGCCGGAGAAAGGCTTGGCGTCCGCGTGATCCGTGGCGTGGAGCTCAGCGCGCACGAAGACGAGAGCGGGAGGGAAGTGCACGTGCTCGGACTGCACGTCACCCGCCTGGACGCGCTCGAGCGCGAGCTCACCGAGCTGCGCGAGAAGCGGACCGAACGCGCGCGTCTGATCGTGACCCGCCTGTGCGAGATCGGAGTCCCGATCTGCCTCGAGGAAGTGCTCCGCCAGTCGAACGGCGGCGCTGTCGGGCGCCCGCACATCGCGCGCGCGCTGATTCAGTCGGGCGCGGTCGTCGATCAGCGCGAAGCGTTCGACCGCTACCTTGGCCAGGGACGCGCTGCGTTCGTGCCGAAATCGCTTTTTCTGATCCAGGACGCTATCCGGATAATTCACGAGGCGGGCGGCATCGCCATATGGGCGCATCCGTCACACACCGCCAGGCGCGAGCGCGTGGAGCGGCTCGTCGCGCTCGGACTGGACGGGCTCGAGGTGCGGCATCCGAGTCATAGCCCGGATGTGTCCGCGGGGCTGGAGGCGCTGTGTGATTTCCTCGGGCTGGTGCCGAGCGGCGGCTCGGATTGGCACGGCCCGGTCGGCGAGCGCACGCTCGGCAGACAGGTGGTGCCGCGCGAGTGGCTCGAGCGGCAGGAGCGGCTGGTGGCGAGCAGAGTCCCGGTCTCGACGGTCTGACGAAATGGACCTGACCGGGAAAGTCGCGCTGGTGACCGGCGCGGGACGCAGGGTGGGGCGCACCATCGCGGAAGCGCTCGCGCGCGAAGGCACGCGCACGGCGATCCACTTCAACGAGGCGCGGACCGGGGCCGACGAGCTGTGCGCGGAGATTCGCGCCCGGGGCGGCGACGCGGAGGTCTTTCAGGCGAACCTGCTCGCCGTCGAAGCATCGAGCCGGCTGGTCGATGATGTAGTGCGGCACTTCGGGGCTCTCGACGTGCTGGTCAACTCGGCCGCGGTGATGCTGCGGACGCCGTTCGGCGAGGTCACGCCGGAAGAGTGGGACTCGATGTTCGCGCTGAACCTGCGCGCCCCCTTCTTTCTCTCGCAGGCCGCGGCGCGCGCGATGGGCTGGGGAGGGCCGGAGCAGCGGCAGCGCGACGGCGCGATCATCAACATCGCCGATCTCGCGGCGTACGAGAGCTGGATCGGCTACGTGCCGCACGGGATCAGCAAGGCCGGCATAGTACGCATGACGAAGTCGCTCGCGAAGGTGCTCGGCCCGAGGATTCGCGTGAACGCGGTCGCGCCGGGCGCGGTGCTGCTGCCAGAAGGTTTCAGCGAAGCCGAGGCGGCGCATCTCGCCGAGACCGCTCCGCTGCGCCGGCTGGGCGACCCGTCCGACGTGTCGGAGGCCGTGCTGTACCTGCTGAGGGCGGAGTTCGTTACGGGAGAAACGCTGATCGTCGACGGCGGACGGCACGCGCGGTGACGGTTGCCGGCGGGCAAGCGGTCGATTTCCTGGTTGTCGGCGGCGGCATCGTCGGCGTCAGCTGCGCCGCGGCGCTCAAGCGAAAGTATCCCGACGCCAGGGTTCGCCTGATCGAGAAGGACGCCGCTCTCGGGTCCCACGCCAGCGGGCGCAACAGCGGCGTGCTCCACGCCGGCTTCTACTACTCCGACTCGAGTCTCAAGGCGCGGTTCAGCCGCGACGGCTGCCGCCGGTTGACGGAGTACTGCCTGGAGCGCGGGCTGCCGATCAATCGCTGTGGCAAGCTCGTGGTCGCGCAATCGGAGGCCGATCATGCCGGGATCGACGAGCTGAAGCGGCGCGCGGAGCACAACGGGGTTCCGGTGGAGGAGGTGGACGAGGCGGGCGCGGCGTGGATCGAGCCGCGCGCCAGGACCGTTGGGCGAGCGCTGTTCTCACCGACGACCGCGTCGGTTCATCCGGGCAAGGTGTTGAGCTCGCTCGCGGATGACGCCAGGGCAGCCGGAGTGGAAATGCTGACTTCCACCGCGTATCGCCGGCGCGTCGGCGACATGGTGCACACGTCGACGGGGAGCTTCCCGGTGCGGTTCGTGGTCAACGCCGCCGGCTTGTACGCCGACAAGATCGCGCATGACCATGGGCTGGGCCGGCAATACCGGATACTCCCGTTCAAGGGACTGTATCTGTACGGCGACGAGGGAGAGCGGCTGCGAACCAACGTGTATCCGGTGCCCGATCTCGGAAACCCGTTCGCCGGGGTGCACTTCACCGTGCCGGTCGACGGTCGCGTGAAGATCGGCCCGACGGCTACGCCGGCGTTCTGGCGGGAGCAGTACGCGTGGTTCTCCGGGTTTCGCTTCGGCGAGTTCGCGGGGATCGCGGCGCGGGAGGTATCTCTGCTCGCGCGCAACGATTTCGGGTTTCGCGATCTCGCGATCGCCGAGATCCGGAAGTACCGGCGGCCGCGGCTCGTGGCTCTCGCGGCGCGATTGGTACCAGACATACGGCCGGAGCACTATCGCACGTGGGGACCGCCGGGAATCAGGGCCCAGCTGTTCGACGTGGAGAAGCGGAAGCTGGAGATGGATTTCGTGGTCGAGGGGGACGAGCGGTCGCTGCACGTGCTGAACGCGGTGTCGCCGGCGTTTACGTGCGCGTTGCCGTTCGCGGATTACCTCGTGGAGCGTGTGACGGAGTTGATTTCTTGAGATCGGCCCGGTCAACGGGCTGACTGGGAGCGGTATATTTCTAGGCTGTTTACTACAGCACGCAGCGCAGTTCCGCAGCAGCGCTTTTCCCTGAGGCGACTTGACGAATTCGGAAGACTACGAGGTACTGATTGTAGGGGCTGGGCCGGCCGGCATGACCGCCGCGATGTACTGCGGGCGGGCGATGCTGCGCACGGTCGTGCTCGAGCGCGGACTCCCCGGGGGCGAGCTGCTCAACACCGAAGTCATCGAGGACTACCCCGGCTTCGAGCA
>JANLGX010000361.1 GCA_024654005.1 Gemmatimonadaceae bacterium
CGCATCGCATGGGAAGTCGTCACCGAGGCCCTGCTCGGCGGTGGCATTCCGACCTACACCGTGCTGACTCTCCCGGCTGCGACGGCGAATGCGCGCGCGTTCGTGTACGTGTCAGACGAGACGGGCGGAGCGACGCTTGCTTTCTCGACCGGAACCGGGTGGCTGCGAGTGCAGGACCGGGCGATTGTGAGCTGACATGCCCTCGAACCGCAAATACGTCAGGCACATGATCGGTGGCGGATGGGCAACCGACTTCGGGCCATCGTACGACACCGGCCCCGCGCAAAACGGAGATCTCGTCTTCCCGTTCCTGATCGAAGCGAAGAACGGTTTCTTCGAGCTGGACGGCGGGTTCCACAAGATCGGCGGCACGACGAAGGGAAACTCGAGCGCCCTGGAGTCCGGCGCCGAGGTCATGGGCATGTTCGACTACTGGCGGGCCGGGACCGGAGCGACTGCGGCGCAGAAGCGCGTCGTGCACGTCGGCACCAAGATCAAGGCCGATGCCGCCGACTTTACTTTCGCCGACATAGCGACCAGCCAGACCGAGCACGCCGTCCCGTCCTACTGCGTCTTCGAGGACTCCCTCATCCTGTCGAACGACTCCGGGAGCGACGCTCCGCGGACCTACGACCAGACGACCTGTGCTGCGTTGGGCGGGAGCCCGCCGACCTTCGCCTTCTGCGTGGAGCACAAGAATCGTCTCTGGGCTGCCGGGGTGAACTCGAACCCCTCGCGCCTGTACTACTCGGCGCAGTTGAGCGCTACCGATTGGTCCGGCGCGACCGCTGGGACGATCGACATCGGCACCACTGACGGGGACCGGATCACGGGCCTCGTGTCATACAAGAACGAGCTCTGGGTCTTCAAGGGGCCGTACAAGGGTTCGATCTACCGGATCACCGGGTCCGCGCCCACCGGGTCGGATGCCTTCGGAAAGCCCTACCCGTTCATCCGCGGCATTGGAGCGGTGTGGCACAACACGATCTTCCACTTCCGTGACGACATCGGCTTCATGTGGTCTGACGGCTCTATCCACAGCCTGAAGGCGACGGCCGCCTACGGGGACTTCAATGAGAGCGCGCTTTCTCGCCCGATCCACCGTTACCTGAACGACCACTTGACCATTTCGGCGCTTCGCAAGGTGTGGGCTGTGACGCTCTCGCGCAAGTCCGTGGTGTACTTCTGCATTCCGATCGACTCGTCGAACTTCTGCAACCAGGTACTCGCGATGGACTACGCGCGGCAAGCCGTCTGGTGGTCTGAGATTCCCATTTGGAATGCGAGCTGCATGGCGGCTGCGGTCGATGCGAGCGACTCGAATCGCCACAAGGTTTTCATCGGCGGGCGCGACGGGTTCGTGCGCAAGGCAGACGTGGCGAACCGCTCAATCGACACCTCGGGTTCCTATACTTCATCGGTCACCTTCCCGAGCACAACCTACGGCGAGACGTTCCTGATGAAGACGCTCGACGAGGCAGCGGTAGGCATCCAGCCGAAGGGGCCGTACACGCTGACACTCGGCTGGCAGCGCGATGATGCCGCGCAGCAGACCCAGACCGTCACGCAGGCGGGTGGTGTCGCCCTGAACGATTTCCAGTTGGACGACGACTACCTGGGCGGCGGGACCGGTTATGTGCCGCGCTTTCTCAGCCTGGCCGAGGGCGGAGAATTCCGCTCGCTGCAATTGCAAGTCTCGAACGCAGGAACGGATGAGGATCTCGAAGTCCATACGCTCGTCGTCGGTATGGACATCGGCGCGAAATCTCTGGAGAACATGACGTGAGCCTCTCAAGAGTCAAAACCTGGATCTACGAAAAGCTCACCTATGCGGACCTGAACGCAGAGTTCGACAACATCCTGAACAACGCGATCTCGCTCATGTCCGGGGCGAGCGGTTCGATCGATGCGAGCGGGTGGATATTCTCGCAGCAGCCGAAAGACTTGCTGAACGGAATCTGCGAGGGACGGCTGACGCTGACGACTGCGACGCCAGTGACGACGGCGGACGTGACCGCCGCGACGACGCTCTACTTCACGCCGTACCGGGGCAACCGCATCTCGATCTACGACGGATCGAACTGGCGCATCTACGCCTTCACGGAAGTGTCGATTGCGGTTCCGGCTACGACCTCCACGACGTACGACGTGTGGGGTTACATTTCTGGAGGAGCCCTGGCGCTGGAACTGCTCGCCTGGACCAACGATACTACGCGTGCGACGGCCATTGCATTGCAGAACGGTGTGTACGTGAAGTCCGGGACTACCACTCGCCGCTACCTCGGCTCATTTCGCACTACCGGATCGTCAGGGCAGACAGAAGACTCGCTTGCCAAGCGCTATGTCTGGAACTACCAGAACCGCGTGCAGCGCGTCATGAAGGTGGTCGAGGCAACAAATTCGTGGACCTACACGACAGCGACATTCCGCCAAGCCAATGCTGGCGCCGGCAACCAGATCGACTACGTGCAGGGAGTCTCCGAGGATCCGGTCTATGCGAAAGTCATCGCATTGGCAGCCAACGGTGCCGGCTCTGGCGGAATAGATGTGGCCGTTGGCGTTGGGGTAGATTCAACGTCGGTGAATTCGGCGCTACTCACAAGCGGCGTTGACATCGCCGGGGTACTCACGAACTTGAGGGTCGCGATGCCGACCTGCGAATACTACGGCTTCCCAGGGGTAGGTAGACACTATCTCGCTTGGCTGGAGTATTCTGAGGCAACCGACACGACAATTTGGTATGGCGACAACAATGCGCCGACTGTATCGCAGTCCGGTATCGTCGGCGTGCTGATGGGGTGAGCGATGAATGTTAGCGATCTCGACCGAAAACTGAAAGACGTCGTTCCGGTATTCGGAGTGTCAATCGGGAAAGCCGATGACCGCTCGACATGGTGTGCGCAATTTAAGCCAGAGGCCACTGATGCGGATCGCAAACTCGCGGCTGAACTGATCCGCTCCTGGGTCGAGCCCCCGCCCCCACCGCCTCCACCGACGGTCGAGCAGCAGCTCACCGCGCTCAGGAAGGCGGTCCTGGCGGGCGACAAGGCCGATCTGGAACAGATCGAAGCCGCATTGAAGGGGTAACGCGATGGCCTCCTACAGCGCGATTCAAGCCGCCTGGAAGAAGTTCGGCGGCGACAAGATCAAGATGGGCCAGTGGGTCGACGAGAACCGCGTTTCCGATCAAGACCTCGCCGACGCACTTGGCTACTCGACCGACGATGTGAAGGCTTGGCTCTCCGAGGCCGATGTGCAGCGTGGGGCCGCTGCGAAGTCGGCGAATGCGCCCGTGAAGGATCTGAATCTCGGTGGCGAGCCTGCACTTCAGGCTGGGTGGATAAAAAACGGCCTCTCTGCCGAGGATTTCTACAAGCGCGCGCTCGACTCGAATCAGGGATACACGGTCGATCCGAAGACCGGCGCGCTGATGTCCTCGGCTGGCAATGCGCCCTGGGCGGTGGATCAGTTCGGCCCCGAGCCCGAAGGCTACGGCAAGACTGAAACTCAGATTCCGCTCGCCAACGGCAATGCCGGGAACATCGTCAACGGCAAGCTCGTCGACACCGGGCGTCCGTACACCGCCAAAGAAGATTTCATGACGAAGTATGGCGTCACGCTGACCGGCCTCGCGCTTGGAGGCATTGCGGCCGGTGCCGGAGCGGGGGCAGTGGCAGGAGGGACGGGTTCAGAAGTCGCGCTCGGTGGGATCGGCGCGGATACCCTCGGTGCTGCGGGCGACTATTCGCTTGCGGAGTTGGCAAATATCGCAGGCAGCGCAGAGGGGGCGACCGGCCTCACTGCTGCCTCGCTGGCGCAAGCTGGCGTTCCGCAGAACATCATTTCGCAGGGAGCCTCGGCAATCTCGAAGTTCCTCAAGGAGAACAAGGACACGATCTCGCTGGTTGGCACTGGCGCCGGTCTTGCCGGTATCGCTGGTTCGCTCCTTTCCGGCGACAACAAGACGACTACCACCACTACCACCAAGGAAGGA
>JANLGX010000362.1 GCA_024654005.1 Gemmatimonadaceae bacterium
GGCTCAGGCACCTCGACGGGCTCAGGTTCGGGTTCGGCCTCGTGTGCCACTTCCTCGACAGCCTCACCCTCCTCCTCGGCCACGTCGATCCCCAGCGCCTCGTGGATCCCCGTGAGCGGCGTGTCCAGCGCTGGATGAAGTGGGAAATCGTAGTGGTGTGACAACACTGGTATCTCCGTGCCGTAGGGGGCTTCCTCGGCCTCGACAGCCTCGGCAGGGAATGGAGTACCAGGCCCGACCGGCCCGGGCACGATCCTGACCTCGGTCGCCTCGTGCATGTCCTCGGCCACCGCTTCCAGCGCGGCCTCAGCCAGCGCGGCCAGCCGCCCGTCGATCGCCTTCTCGACGCCGTGGCGCGGGCGTGCGCTCTTGCCTTCGGCCTTCAGCAGCGCCTTCAACTCGTCCACGGTCAGGTCTGGCATCCCCGCCAGTTCCTCTTCCACGCCGGCCACGGTCATTGACCGCGGGTTGAATACTGCTTCGTCCTTGCTACTCATGAGTCTCTCCCTGCAACGGTACCGTGCCTGCGGGGGCCCCCGCACGCTTACCACACCCCTACGCTACCGTGGCGAGGCTCAGACTTCCAGCGTGAGGGTATCTCACTCGTTCCTGGCAATCGCCGCGTTCGCGTTCATCACCACCGCATCGAGGTGCGTGAGCGCTACTGACTGCTCATGGCTGACCGGCGTCAGTTCGACGATGGTATGAGCCAGCACGCGAGCCGCATCACGGATCTCCACGTAGCGCTCCGGCTGCCCCTCCTTCGGCGGGTGATACGTGAAGTCGTTGTTGATCCGGTCGTGGATTGCATCTTTCGTCCGTTCCATTTCAGTCTCCTGTTAGTAGTCAGACTTCCAGCGTGGTCACTCCGCCCGGCCTGCATTTCGGGCAGGGAACCGATGGCGACCACGCACGAGCGTGCTCTGGGAGCGGCCCATTCGTACTCAGCGAGGGTAACTCCCCGTCATCCTTGACCCACCCCGTATCCGCACATTCCAGGCACGCGACGCTGTGCACCCAGATGTCGTTGTCCTCGATGGACTCGTCGCGGACCCAGGTCAGGTCAGAGACCTTGAACGTCTGGTACACGCCCAGACGGAAGTCCGCATCGCCTGACACCTCCGCTCCCAGCCGTACCGCGGTCATTTGGTTGCAGTGGAAGTACCGCGGCACGCCGCCTAGCTTCTCCACCTTGGCCTTCCGGTGCAGCAGCAGGTAGTGGAGCAGACCGGCCCACTCCTCGTACGTCTCAGACGGCAGCCGATAGGGCGTCCAGGTCTTCGGCCACGCCAGCCCCGCCAGCAACTCTTTCGGCGCCGCCACGAGCCCCAGCAGAGAGCCCACGAACGTGCCCACGAACGTCGAGCGTTTCACGTCTTCCTCCTCGGCTCAGGGACCATTGTCATCCCCCTCTGCGCGAACCCGTTCCCGTTCTTCTTTGCGGGCCTTGGCCCACTCGCCCAACTCGCGTTTCTCTGCGGACTCGTGGCAGCCGCCGCACAGGATCATCCCGAGCGGAATCATCTTTCCACACGCCATGCACCACGATGCCGGAACACTTGTCGTGCTCACGGCCCCACCCCCCGCATCTTCGCCCACGGATCCACGCCGAGCAGGTAGTAGAACGGCATCACCACCGCGGCGAGGGCGAGCAGCACGACCATCGCACACATCATCACCACCACCGCGACCGGCGACAGCAGTGCGTAGCCTACGCGCTTGCCGAGTTTCATCGGAAGGG
>JANLGX010000365.1 GCA_024654005.1 Gemmatimonadaceae bacterium
CCCTTCCCTTCAGTGCCGAGAATGGTGTCCACCGCGCCCAGCGCGCTGCGCGCGGCGCGGCGGACACGGATCAGCGCGATGAAAGCCGCTCCCGCCAAAAGCATCGGCACGATGTACAGCAGCAGGCCGGCGATCGTGGGACGGAAATCCCCCTTCAGCCAGTACTCGGTCATGACGTGGTACAGCACTGCCGCGAACGTCCCGCCGCACAGGATCACAAGCAGCCACCAGAACTTGTACGCGGTGGCCAGCGTCGCACGGTCGGCGCGCGGCTCGGCCACGGTCGCGAGCGGGCGCTGTTCGCCCGGCGCGAATGCAGCGCGCAGAAGCGGGTCTTCCACTCTCACCGCATCCGAAACTATGACGAGTCCCGGGGGCTCGGCTGGGATGTCGCCCGTAGCGATCCGCTGGAAGAGAAGATCGAACTCGCCCGGGAACCGCTGCGTATCCGTGCCGGTCTTCCACAGCGTCTTGCCCGCTTCGATGGCACTGTCGACGTCCGTGGTCTCACCGTCGGGGCGGATCCGCGACGCGGCCTCCATCAACGCTTCGAGCCCCTGATTGTCGTACAGTCCGCCGTCCATCAAGGGGATCGCTTCGATGCCAAGGGCCGAGAACTGCTTGCGCAGCTCGGCTGCGTCGCGCTGCGCTTCCGCTCCGTCCCAGACGAAATCCTCCGGGAAAAAGAACGGCTCCATCCCTCCGGGGAGGCACGACGAAGCTGCCATGATGTCGGCGAGCCGCGCGTGGCGAAGCAGGGCAGGATCGATCGGCGACTGCGCGTTGCCCGCTGGAGCATGAAGCTGAAAGCGGAAGCCGAGTCCGCTCCGGTAATCGGTCGCGTTGATTACGACTTCCTCGAGATGCCCGGGCCCCGGCTCCATGTCCACCATCGTGCCGAACTTGAACCCTTCGAAGAAGTGCCTGTCGTAGCACTCGGCCAACGCGGCAATGATGGTGCGCCGGCCCGAAAGTCCCAGCGGCTTCCCCCCGGTGAACTCGTCCAGCACCCACTCCGCCATCTTTCCGGTGCGGAGCCGCTCGAGCATCCAGTCGGAGTACTGCGCGAAGCTCTGGCCCTTCGCCTGCGACATCGCGTACGTGCTGGTCACGAACGCGCCGCCCGAAGCGCCGGACATGACCGCAACGTCCCGCAGCAGGCCGAGTCTGTCCAGGTAGCTCAGGACACCGAGGTGATAGCCCGCCGCGCGCGTGCCGCCCCCGGACAGCGCGAGCGAGATGCGGCCGAGCGGCGCGTTCATCGCGCGGCCTCTGGGTCGCGAAGTCGCGCCGGCACCTCGTGCACGTCCCACACGAGCCCCAGCAGCGAGAGCAAGCGGATCACGTAGTAGTTCACGTCGATCTCCCACCAGCGAAAGCCGGCGCGAGCCGCGGCCGGGTACCGGTGATGGTTGTTGTGCCAACCCTCGCCCCACGTGAGCAGCGCGACCAGGGCGTTGTTGCGCGAGCCCTCGGCGGTGTCGAAGCGGCGGCTTCCCCACCGGTGGCAGGCATAGTTGACCGCGGACGTGAGATGCAGCGCGAGCACGAGCGCGAGCGCGAAGCCGATCCCCAGCCGCGGCAGCCCGCCCCACGCCAGGTAGCCCGCCGCGAGCAGTGAGCCCGGCACCCAATACCACCGGTGCAGCCAGCGCAGTTCCGCGTGCCGCATGAGATCCGGGCAGGCGGCTTTCACCTGCGCGTCCGTGAGATGGTCGTCCGCCAGGCTCCAGATCCAGCAGGAGAACCAGCCGTCATTCGGTGAATGCGGATCGCCGTCGGTGTCCGAATACCGGTGGTGAATGCGATGCTTGCCCGCGAAGCCGATCGGATCGGTGAACGCCACGCAGCCGCCGACGGCGAGGATCACCTGGCCGAGCCGGCTCGTGCAGAAAGACTGGTGCGCGAAGTACCGGTGCAGCCCGCTCGCGACGAAGAACGCCAGCGTCAGGTGCGTGGCCGCGAACGTCCACCAGTCGGCCGCGGTCGCGCCGGCCAACAGCGCGGCTACGGGTAGCGCGTGGAGAACCACGAGGAACGCGACGACCCTAGCCGTCTGCCACCAGGGCTTCTGCGTTTCCGCCGGGCGCGGCGCCAGCGGCATCAGGCCACCGCCGCGGCGACGCGCGTCCGGCGCGCGCGCAGGAGATCGTCGGCAAGCGCGGGATTGAGCGACCCGTCGGCGAGCGTCACCATGGTCGGCTGGAACGATGCCGCGAACTTCGCGTCCACCCTGTGGCTCGGAGTGTAGACGGGATCGAGCAGATCGGTGGCGCCGATGTGCGTGCGCGGCGAGCGCGCTCTGAGCAGATACCGCATGTTCGACAGACCCTGCGGCGACATGATGCTGCCGATCGTGAGCGCCGACGCGACGTGCACGTGCGCCTCCAGCGCGCCGCGGTAACGCCAGTGAAAGCGCGCCTGATGCGCGAGAAAGCTGCGCCTGCGGCCGACCAGGTTCTTGGTGGTGCGCAGAAAGTGCGCGGCCGCCTCCTCGCCGTCGAGCGCGCGCAAATTCAGCGTGGACCCGTCGAGATCGCGCACCTTCGTTCCCGGGAGGATCAGGCCGCGCTCGTATTTCTCGGCGAAGAACGGCGTGCCCGGGAAAGGCGTCGCCACGAAGATGAAATTCGGCGCGGGGATGGAGGGGTCGGCGGCGATCACGTCGAGCTCGCGCTCCATGTCGGCAACGCGGCGCTCGGTGGGGTCGAACACCAGCCCGTACTGGAAGAGAATCCCCGCCTCGAGACAGCGCCGGATCAGCGCCTGCTGCGGCTCGCGGACGTTCTGCGCCTTGTTCATCCGCCGGAGCCATTGGTTGTCGAACGACTCCACTCCGATGAGGAGCGAGATGCAGCCCGATTCCTTCGCGCGGCGCAGGTTCTCCTCGTCCCACAGAAACGCGTCGGTGACGAAGCCGGCCCACCAGCGGAAGAGCCCTTTCTCTCTCGCGCGCCGCAGCACTTCCAGGCGCTCCGCAAACGCGTCGCGGCCGGCGCCAGCGAACTGGTTGTCGGCGATGTGCAGCAGCACGCGCGGTCCCATCGCCTCCAGGTGCCGCATGAACAGTCCCGCATCCGTCCCGCGCCACGGCAGCGCGTCCGCCGTGAGCGTGCAGAAGCTGCAGCGGAAGTTGCAGTTGCGGCTGGACTCGGCGTAGCCGATCCAGCGGCCCATCCAGTGCGCGAGGTCGTAGCGCGGCACCGGATCGTCCGCGACGAACTCCGCGCCGAAAGCTTCGGCGATCACCTCGCGAATCTCTTCCACGTCTCCGCGGCAGGCGTAGTCGAACTGGGCCGCGGCGTGACCGGGCAGCAGCCGCACGGCCAGTCCTCCGGCGATGATCACCACCGACGGGTTCCGCGTGCGGAAGTACGCGCTCAGGTGCAGGAACCGGTCGAACGCCGCGGTGAGACCGCAAAACACGACTACGTCGGGCCAATCGAGCAGCCCGCCGGAAAACAGCTCGAGGTGGCCGTTAGCGACTTCGTTGTAGAGCCGGATCTCCCAGCGGCGCGGCGCGAAGTGTCCCGCGAGATGCACCGGTGCCAGCGGCATCGGCATCTCGTTGGGCAGCTGCATCGGCACACGAGTCTCGGGCCAGTAGCAGTTCACGATCAGGACCCGCTTGCGTCGACCCACCGGCTCCGCCCTGGAAAAGTTGCGACAAGCTACGGGCCGAACGCCGGAACCGAAAGCGCGACGTCGGCGGGCCGCTACTGCGAAGGCGATGGCGTCCTGATTCGCGAGTGGATGTCCACCAGCTCGTCGGCCGTGGTCGAGTCGGCGCCGGCGGAATCGTTCAGCGCGCGCAGCAGCTTCGTGGCGTTGTCCGTGAGTACCGCGTCGTTGGTCACGTTAGCCACCATCAGCATCCCGAACAGCGGCGCCTCGGCTTCCGGCGCGAGCGCCGCGGCGCGGCGATACTGGGCAAGCGCGAGGGCGTAGGACTTCGCACTGTACAGCGTGTTACCGCTGTCGAGCGCGACCTTGGCTTCACCGGTGATGGTGGGAACGGTCCCGTGCGGTGAAAGGCCCGGGGACGCCGCTTGGTCCAGCGGTATCATCGGCGCTTCTTCCTTGCCGCTACACCCGAGAACGAGCAGGGCGGCGAGCAGCGGAAGCGTGAAGCGTCGTACAGGTGAATCAATCATTGTCGAATAATCTCCGTTGGGTTGAAGCTTAGCGTGCGGTCGGGATCGCGGTACCGTGACACGCGATGCACAGCGATGGGTTCTTCGACCGCATCCGGGCCGCGTTGAAGCCGGGGCCGTGCGGGTTGAAGCGGAAGCCGCCGCCCACGGCCGAATGGCACGCGGTGCAATCGCGCTCCGCGTGACACGAGGCGCAGGACTCGAGACTCTGTCGCGCGGCCTGGCCGTGGCCCAGGGTGAAGCCGCGGAAGACGTCGTGATATCC
>JANLGX010000368.1 GCA_024654005.1 Gemmatimonadaceae bacterium
GCACCGCTCGCCGGGCGTGGTGTTCGAGGAGTCCACGCACCCGAACGGCCAGCGGCTGATCTCCGCGCGCATCATCCCGTTCCGCGGATCGTGGGTCGAGTTCACCGTGGACATCCACGACGTGATCTACGTCCACATCGACAAGAAGAAGAAGTTCCCGGCCACCGCCCTGCTGCGCGCCTTCGGCTACGGCACCAACTCCGACATTCTGCGCCTGTTCTTCGGCGTGCGCGAGCTGGACCTCTCCAAGAAGCGGGAGACGCGAGTGGACGTGCGCGAGGTGCTCGGCGCGATCGTCGCCGAGGACATCACGCTCGCCGGAGAGGCCGCGACACCCGACGCGCCCAAGCTCAAGACGAAGAAGGCGCGGGAGGCCAAGGCCCGCGCCGAGGCCGAGCTGCTCGTCAAGGAAGGCGACGAGCTGACGGAGGAGGTGTGGAACCGCCTCATCCGGCTCAACATCAGGAAGATCAAGGTGTTCGCGTCGTACACGATCATCGACCTGCGCGACGAGCAGGACGCGATCGAGCGCGGCGAGCGCCCGGCGCGCCGCGACCTCGCGCTCGACGCGGTGGACGCCGCTACCGGCGAAGTCATCGCCGACGCCGGCACGACGCTCACCGACGCGGCGATCCGCCGCATCCGCAAGGCCGGCATCAACAAGGTGTACGTGTTCGTCGTGTCGGGCCGCGCCGAGTCCACGCTCATCAAGAACACGCTGGCGAAAGATCCGACGCAGCACGAGGAGATGGCGCTCAAGCAGATCTACTCGCTGCTCCGTCCCGGCGACGCTCCCAACAAGGAGACGGCGCGCGATGCGCTCAACCGGCTGTTCTTCTCGCCGAAACGGTACGACCTCGGCCGAGTGGGCCGGTACAAGATCAATCAGCGGCTGGGGCTCAACCGCCCCGCCAACGAGACGGTGCTGACCAAGGAAGATTTCATCGCGATCCTGCGCTACCTCGTCGAGCTGCACGAGGGCCGCGGGTACGTGGACGACATCGACCACCTCGGCAACCGCCGCATCCGCTCGGTCGGCGAGCTCATCGCCAACCAATTCTCGGTCGGTCTCTCCCGCATGGCGCGCCTGGTCAAGGAGCGCATGTCGATCAACACGGACCCGGAGAAGATCTCGCTCGACGATCTCGTGAACGCCCGCACCGTCTCGGCGGTCATCCAGGCGTTCTTCGGCTCGTCGCAGCTGTCGCAGTTCATGGATCAGACCAACCCGCTCGCGGAGCTGACGCACAAGCGCCGGCTGTCGGCGCTCGGACCGGGCGGCCTCACGCGTGAGCGCGCCGGCTTCGAGGTGCGCGACGTGCACTACTCGCAGTACGGCCGCATGTGCCCGATCGAGACGCCGGAAGGACCGAACATCGGTCTGATCACGTCGCTCGCGTGCTACGCGCAGGTCAACGACCTCGGCTTTGTCGAGACGCCATACCGCGTCGTGCGCAACGGCAAGGTCACCAACGACATCCAGTGGCTCGACGCGAACCGTGAAGAGAACGTCACGATCGCGCAGGCCAATGCGCGGCTGAACCCTGACGGAACGTTCGTGGACGAGCTGGTGCTCTGCCGCCAGCGCGGCGACGTGCCGCTCGTGGCGCCGGACCGCATCGATTACATGGACGTGGCGCCGGAGCAGCTCGTCTCCATCGCCGCGGCGCTGATCCCGTTCCTCGAGCACGACGACGCCAACCGCGCGCTGATGGGCTCGAACATGCAGCGACAGGCGGTTCCGCTCCTCAACCCGCAGACGCCGGTCGTCGGGACGGGACTGGAGGAGAAGGTCGCGCGGGATTCCGGCGC
This sequence comes from Gemmatimonadaceae bacterium, assembly GCA_024654005.1. GTDB lineage: Bacteria > Gemmatimonadota > Gemmatimonadetes > Gemmatimonadales > Gemmatimonadaceae > JACDCY01. The sequence continues at coordinate 1,813 of JANLGX010000368.1, forward strand.
GATCGTGTTCGCGCGCCGCGCGGGCATCGTGTCGAGCGTCACCGCCGACGAGATCGTCGTGGACGCGGCGGCCGGCTCCAGCGCGCCCAGAAAGAAGGGCGACTCGCAGCCGCTCGCGCGGCTGACGCAGCACGACCGCTACCGGCTCAAGAAGTACTGGAGAACCAACCAGGACACCGCCATCAACCAGCGGCCGCTCGTGGCCGTGGGCCAGAAGGTCAAGGAAGGCGAAGTGCTGGCGGACGGCGCCGCGACCGAGATGGGTCAGCTCGCGCTGGGCGCGAACGTGACGGTGGCGTTCATGCCGTGGTACGGGCACAACTTCGAGGACGCGATCGTTCTCTCCGAGCGCCTGGTCAAGGAAGACGTGTACTCGTCCATCCACATCCAGGAGCTGGAGCTGCACGTCCGCGACACCAAGCGCGGGCAGGAAGAGATCACGCGTGAGATTCCGAACGTCGCCGAGGAGTCGCTGGTGGACCTCGACGACCGCGGCATCGTCCGCATCGGCGCGCACGTCAAGCCGGGCGACATCCTCGTCGGCAAGATCACGCCGAAGGGCGAGACCGAGCTGTCGCCGGAAGAGAAGCTGCTCACGGCCATCTTCGGCGAGAAGGCGAAGGACGTGAAGGACTCGTCGCTCAAGGTCCCGCCGGGAATGGAAGGCGTCGTCATCGACGTCAAGATCTTCTCGCGCATCGAGGACCAGGTGGTGGAGAAGGACCGCGGCGAGCGCATCGGCGAGATTCGCCGGCTCGAGGGCGAGGAGAAGATCCGCGTCAACGACGCGCGTGACGCCGAGCTGGCGGAGCTGATCGAGGGCCAGACCGTCGTGCTCGCGCTCAAGAGCGGCACGGTGGAGGAAGCGATCCCGGCCGGCACCAAGCTGACCGCCGAGATTCTGCGCGACCTCAAGTTCGCGTCGCTGGACGTGAAGACGTTCCGCGTGCAGGACAAGAGCACGCAGGAGCAGGTGCGCCGCATCATCGACCTCGCCAACGACGAGAAGGCGAAGATCGAGGAAAAGGCGGAGGAGCGGATCGACCGCGTGCTGCAGCCGGACGAGCTGCCGCCGGGCGTCATCCAGCTCGTGAAGGTCTATCTGGCGGAGAAGCGCAAGATCTCCGTCGGCGACAAGATGGCCGGCCGCCACGGCAACAAGGGAATTGTGGCGCGCATCGTTCCGGAAGAAGACATGCCGTTCCTTCCGGACGGACGCCCGGTCGACATCGTGCTCAACCCGCTCGGCGTACCGAGCCGGATGAACGTGGGTCAGATCCTGGAGACGCACCTGGGCTGGGCCGCGAAGATCTGCGGCTTCTACGCCAAGACGCCTGTCTTCCAGGGCACCACGGAGCGCGAGATCGGAATGCTGCTCAAGCTGGCGGGCGTCACGTGGGCGCGCGACGCGCTGCAGCTGGAGACGCCGGCGCCGGTCGTGACGGACGTGGAGGTCCGCGCGATTCTCGCCGACGTGCGGGTGGACGTGGACGTCGGGCACGGATCGCGGGCCGGTCTCATGGTCGAGGCCACGCTCAACGATCTCGCCAAGCGCGGCGTGTCCACGACGACCCGCGATGTGTACAAGCGGATCCGCGACTTCCTCGCCGGAGCCGCCCGCGAGCTCGCGGCGCGCGACTTCAACGAGCTGGACAACCAGATCACGTATCACACCGCCGCGGCGGACGACGAGGATCTGTCGGACGCGCTCAAGGCGCAGTTCAAGCCCGCGCTCAGGCTGGTGGAGAAGGATCGCGGGGTGGACGAGACGGAGCTGCTCGCGCGGCAGGAGCTGCCCGCGCTCGGCGCGATGTTCGGCGCGAAGGCGGACGCCGACGTCAACGCGGCGGCGCTCGAGCTGCTGCGACTGGCCGGCCTCACGCCGGGCGGCAAGGTGTGGCTGCGCGACGGCCGGAGCGGAGAGACGTTCTCCAGCCCAGTCACCGTCGGCGAGATCTACATGCTCAAGCTGTCGCACCTCGTGGACGACAAGATCCACGCGCGCAGCATCGGACCGTACTCGCTCGTGACGCAGCAGCCGCTCGCCGGCAAGGCGCAGTTCGGCGGCCAGCGCTTCGGTGAGATGGAAGTGTGGGCGCTCGAGGCGTACGGCGCCGCGCACACGCTGCAGGAAATCCTCACGGTCAAGTCGGACGACGTGAACGGAAGAAGCCGCGTGTACGAGGCGATCGTGAAGGGCCAGAACCTTCCGGAGCCGGGCACGCCGGAGTCGTTCAACGTGCTCGTGCAGGAGCTGAAGGCGCTGGGAATTCACGTGCGGATGGACACGCACGTGAATAACGGCCGGGGATTCGGGAACGCCTCCGGTAACGGGAGTGAGGGCTAACCATGATTGATTTTCGCAGCTCGCGCGACACGCGCTCGGCCGCTTTCGATTTCATCCAGGTTCGGATCGCTTCTCCGGAAGAGATCCGCGGTCCCAAGGACTCCAAGGAGCGCGAGCGGCTGGAGATGGCCGGCCTGCGCACCTGGTGGTCGTGGGGCGAGGTGACCAAGCCGGAGACCATCAACTACCGGTCGTTCAAGCCCGAGAAGGACGGTCTCTTCTGCGAGCGCATCTTCGGCCCGGTGAAGGACTGGGAGTGCCACTGCGGCAAGTACAAGCGCATCCGGTATCGCGGAGTCATCTGCGACCGTTGCGGCGTGGAAGTCACGCTCAGCAAGGTCCGCCGCGAGCGCATGGGCCACATCGAGCTGGCCGTGCCCGTTGCGCACATCTGGTTCTTCAAGACGCTGCCGAGCCCTATGGGCAATCTCGTCGATCTCACGCTGAGAGATCTCGAGAAGGTCATCTACTACTCGAACTACGTCGTCATCGAGCCCGGCGAGCAGGAAGTCCGCCAGGGCGAGCTGCTCGACGAAGATCAGTTCATCACGCTGAAGCAGAAGGCGAAGGAAGACGGCGACACGCAGTTCCTTGCCGACATCGGGGCGCCCGCCGTGCGGGACCTGCTGCGTCGCATCGACGTGGACAAGGTCGCCGTGGAGCTGCGCGCGGCGCTGGTTGACGAGGGCTCGCAGCACCGGAAGAAGCAGCTGCTCAAGCGGCTCAAGATCGTGGAAGCATTCCGCAACTCCGGCGACGACGGCCCGACGCGGAACAAGGCCGAGTGGATGATCCTGGACGTGGTCCCGGTGATCCCGCCCGACCTGCGTCCGCTCGTGCCGCTCGACGGCGGCCGCTTCGCGACGTCGGATCTGAACGATCTGTACCGCCGCGTCATCAACCGCAACAACCGCCTCCAGAAGCTGATCCTGCACCGCGCGCCGGAAGTCATTCTCCGAAACGAGAAGCGCATGCTGCAGGAGTCGGTGGACGCGCTGTTCGACAACGGCCGCCGCTCCAAGGCGATCCGCGGCCGCGGCAAGCGTCCATTGAAGTCGCTGTCCGACATGCTCAAGGGCAAGCAGGGCCGGTTCCGCCAGAACCTGCTCGGCAAGCGCGTGGACTACTCGGGCCGCTCGGTCATCGTCGTCGGTCCGGAGCTGAAGCTGCACCAGTGCGGCCTGCCCAAGGCGATGGCGCTGGAGCTGTTCAAGCCGTTCATCATCCACAAGCTGGTGGACAAGGGGATCGCGGAGACGGTGAAGCGCGCCAAGAAGATCGTGGAGCGCGAGTCGCCCGAGGTGTACGAGATCCTCGAGGAGATCATCCGCGACCATCCGGTCATGCTCAACCGCGCGCCGACGCTGCACCGGCTGGGAATCCAGGCGTTCGAGCCGGTGCTGGTCGAGGGCAAGGCCATCCGCATTCACCCGCTCGTGTGCGCGGCGTTCAACGCCGACTTCGACGGCGACCAGATGGCGGTGCACGTGCCGCTGTCGTTCGAGTCGCAGCTCGAGTGCCGGGTGCTGCTGCTGTCGTCCAACAACATCCTCAAGCCGTCGGACGGGCGTCCGGTGGCGGAGCCGTCGCAGGACATCGTGCTCGGCTGCTACTTCGCGACGAAGGCGCCGGTCGGGTTCGACGAGCTGCTCAAGGATCCCAAGAAGGCCGCGCAGCTCAAGGCGTTCAGCTCCGTCGCGGAAGTCGAGATGGCGCTGGCACGGGGGCGCGTCGCGCAGCAGACCGCGATCCGCTACTGCGTGGTCAAGGACGACGCGCCGGACTGGGTCATCACGACGGTGGGTCGCGTGCTGTTCAGCGCGATCATTCCGAAGGTGCTCCCGTTCCAGAACCGCGACATGAAGAAGAAGGCGCTGGGCGAGCTCGTGTTCGAGTCGTATCGCCACGGCGGGCTGGCTCCGACGGTCGAGTTCCTCGACCGCCTGAAGGAGTTCGGCTTCCACCACGCCACGCGCGGTGGAGTCTCGATCGGGATCGAGGACCTGTACATCCCGCCCGAGAAGGAGACGCTGATCGCCGAGGCGGAGCAGCGCGTCGAGCGGTTCGAGAAGGCCTACCAGACCGGTAACATCACGAACGGCGAGCGCTACAACAAAGTCATCGACACGTGGACGCACGCCAACAACGACATCGCGGACGCGATGGTCAAGGCGATGAAGGCGTCCAAGCAGGGCTTCAACCCCGTGTTCATGATGTTCGATTCCGGCTCGCGCGGATCGCGTGACCAGATCCGTCAACTCGCCGGCATGCGCGGACTGATGGCGAAGCCGCAGAAGAAGCTCACGGGTGGAATCGGCGAAATCATCGAAAGCCCGATCAAGTCGAACTTCCGCGAAGGCCTGTCGGTGCTCGAGTACTTCATCTCGACGCACGGCGCGCGCAAGGGACTGGCGGACACGGCGCTGAAGACGGCCGACGCCGGCTACCTGACGCGCCGGCTCGTGGACGTGGCGCAGGACGTCACGATCAGCGAGGAGGATTGCGGCACGATCCTGGGTCTCGAGGTGGGAGCGCTGAAGGAAGGCGAGGACATCATCGAGCCGCTGGGCGAGAGAATCGTCGGCAACGTCGCCGCCGAGGACATCGAGGATCCGCACGAGCGGGATCAGGCCGGCCGGCCCACGCGGATCGTGGAAGCGGGACAGCTGATCGACGAGGACACGGCGCGCGCGATCGAGGATTCGGGGATCGAGACGGTCCGCATCCGCAGCGTGCTCACGTGCGAGGCGAAGCGCGGTCTCTGCCAGATGTGCTACGGCAGGAACCTCGCGACGATGGCGATGGTGGACCGCGGCGAGGCCGTGGGGATCATCGCGGCGCAGTCGATCGGCGAGCCGGGCACGCAGCTCACGCTGCGCACGTTCCACATCGGTGGAACGGCGGCGCGTATCGCCGAGCAGACCGCGCGCAAGTCGAAGGTCGCCGGCACGCTCGAGTTCGGGGACCGGCTGGTCGCGGTCACGAACGCCGAGGGCAAGCAGATCGTCACGTCGTACGAGGGTGAGATCATCATCCGCTCGACGGGCGAGAAGCACGGCGCCGGCGTGTGGCGCCTGTCGGTGCCGCTCGGCGCGGAGCTGCACGTGAAGGACGGCGAGGACGTGAAGAAGGAGCAGGTGATCTTCACCTGGGACCCGTACACCAATCCGATCATCGCGGACGTGAACGGTACGGTCCGGTTCGTGGACCTGGTTCCGGAGGAGTCGCTCAGCGAAGAGCTGGACGAGCTGACCGGTCTCCGGCAGACGGTCGTCATCGAGGACCGCGAGAAGAAGCTCCACCCGCACATCGAGATCTGGCAGGAGAAGGGCGGGAAGGAGAAGCGGCTGCGCGACTTCGTCATTCCGGTGGGCGCGCAGCTCACCGTGGCCGACGGCACGCGCATCTCGGCCGGAACGACGCTAGCCAAGGTCAGCCGCGAGGCGTACAAGACGCGCGACATCACGGGCGGTCTGCCGCGTGTGGCGGAACTGTTCGAGGCGCGGCGCCCGAAGGATCCGGCGACGATCTCGGAGATCGACGGGTTCGTGCGGTTCGGCGAGATCAAGCGCGGCAAGCGCGAGGTCTTCGTCCAGCCGATGCGGTTGGAGAAGGGCGCGTCCGGCCAGGTCCAGGTCGCCGACGATACGCAGGAGGCGCAGCTCTACGAGGTGGGCGCCGGCAAGCACCTTCGAGTGCACGAGGGAGATCGCGTGCGCGCGGGCGACAGGCTGTCGGAAGGCCCGGTCAATCCGCACGACATTCTGCGGATCAAGGGTCCGCGCGCGGTGCAGGAGTATCTGCTGAACGAGGTGCAGGAGGTCTATCGTCTGCAGGGCGTGAAGATCAACGACAAGCACATCGGCGTGATCGTGCGCCAGATGTTGCAGAAGGTCCGCGTCCTGGATTCCGGCGAGACCGAATTTCTCGAAGGCGAGAACATCGACAAGCAGGTTTTCCGCGACGTCAACGAGCGCGCCAAGAAGAAGAAGGAGATCGCTGCTTCGTCGGAGCCGTTACTGCTCGGCATCACGAAAGCGAGCCTCACGACGCAGTCGTTCATCTCGGCGGCGAGCTTCCAGGAGACCACGCGCGTGCTGACCGACGCGGCGATCCGCGGAGCCAAGGACGACCTGCTCGGCCTGAAGGAGAACATCATCATCGGCCACCTGATCCCGGCGGGAACGGGAATCCACCGGTACCAGGAGGTGGAGTTCATGGTGGAGCAGGCGTTCTACGACGAAGAGATCCTGCCGCTGTCGGAGGACGCAGGCGAGGTGATGGCAGGCCTGAGCGGCGGCCCGGGCATGGACCTCTCGTTCGACGACGAGGACTAGTCGGCACCAACGCCAGAACGGCGGAGGGTGGCGAGGGGGTGTCCTGAAGGG
>JANLGX010000162.1 GCA_024654005.1 Gemmatimonadaceae bacterium
GATTGATGCTTAATATACTCGTTGGTTAGACGATTTGTTGCAAGAATCGTTTCACCGATGGAGCTGAGGGGGCTCGAACCCCTGACCTCTGCAATGCGAATGCAGCGCTCTCCCAGCTGAGCTACAGCCCCAAAACTGACCTTGCGACTGCTTCGCCCCTCTGGAGAGTACCGCCCGTCGCATTCGGCCGGTGCGTAGTCTAAACGAGTGATACCCGTTTCGGGACTACTCCGAACTATAACCGTCCGGACCCCGGAAGTCAATGCAACACCGACAGTTAGCCCTCCGCCGTTACGCGCCTGCACGTCCGCTGCCGATATATTGGGCGCATGTCGCTGACAGTCCGCTTTCTCGGCACCTCCGCGTCCCGCCCCACGGTCGACCGCAACGTCTCGTCGCTCGCGATCATCCGCGAGGGCGAGACGCTGATGTTCGACTGCGGCGAAGGCACGCAGCGGCAGATGATGCGCTACGGCATCTCCTTCGCCCTCTCGCGGATCTTCTTCACCCACATGCACGCCGACCACATGCTCGGCGTCATCGGGCTGTGCCGCACGCTCGCGCTCGGCGGACGCATCGAGCCGATGCACCTGTTCGGCCCGCCGGGCGCGGACGAGCTGCTGCGCCGCGCCATCCAGCTCGGCACCGAGAAGCAGCCTTTCCCCATCGAGGTCACCGAGCTCGAGCCGGGCGCGATCATCGAGCACGACCATTATTCGCTCCAAACCTTTCCGGTCGATCACCGCGGGCGGAGCGCGATCGGCTACGCTCTGATCGAGAAGGAGCGGCTTGGCCGGTTCGACCCCGAGCGGGCGCGCGCCCTGGGCGTGCCGGAAGGTCCGATGTGGGGTGAGCTGCATCGCGGCCGCTCCGTCACGCTCTCCGATGGTCGCGTGGTCACGGCGGAATCGCTGGTAGGTCCCACGCGTCCTGGCAGGCGCGTGGTGCTCACCGGCGATTCCCGCCCGTGCGACGCGACGATCGCGGCCGCGACGAACGCGGACCTGCTGGTGCACGAAGCGACTTTCTCGGACGAAGAAGCCGTGCGCGCCCTCGAGACCGGCCACTCGACCGCGCGCGAAGCCGCCGAGGTCGCGGCCAAGGCGGGCGCGAAGAAGCTGCTGCTCACCCACTTCTCCGCGCGCTACACGCGTGACGCGACGGAGCTGGAGAAGGAAGCGCGCGCAGTTTTTCGGGAGACCTACATCGCGCGCGACGGGATGGAGCTCGAGGTCGCCTTCGGCGACGTGACTAGTGACTAGTGACTAGTCACCAACCAGCGCCGGCGGCGCGACCGCGGGCCGCGAGATCGGGAACGACCGCTGAAACAGCCCGCCCAGGTTCTCGTCGTTCAGCTTTTCGAGGACTCTCTCAGCCGAGACCCGCGATGTCACGCTGCGCGACTCGGGCCCGCTCCAGTTGACCCACGCGTACCTGTCGTTCTGCGCGGTCTTTCCCGCCGGATGATGGAACACGACCATCGCGTTGCTCGCGCCCGGCAGCTTCACCTCGACACCCCAGCTCGTGCCGTCGGGACCGCGAAAAGGTTTCATTTTCATTGCTGAAAGCTATTAGCTGTTGGCTCTTGGTTGGCTATTGGCTGTTAGCCGGTTTTCAGTAGCTCCTAGTCACTAGTCACTAGTCACCAGTCACCAGCTTTTGTCTCCCCGCATACCCGGCATCCACATCATGCCAGTATTCCACTGAATCCTCTCCCAGCTTCCAGCACAGGTACACCAGGCGCCCGTCGAGCTCGGCCGGAAAGTCCACCAACCCCTGGTCGAACCCCTTGAAATCGACGCCCAGCTCTCGCAGCTCCGTGACGTACCGCTCGATGTCCGCCGCCAGACGCTGAGCGTCCTCCTCCACCTTCTCGGCTTCGTTCGGGAGCGAATCGCCGCGCCGGCCGGCCGCGACCACCTCCAGCACCCCGACCTGCTCCCGCCAGCGGGCGTAATCCTGGACGATGTCTTCCACGATCCTGCGGATCAGCGGCAGCATCCGGTTGGCCTGCTCGAGCGTGAATAGCCGCGCCGGCTCGAACGCCGAGCTCATGCGTCAGTCCCGCTTCCCTTCCGCGTTCCGTTCCTCGAGGCGCCGCCGCCGCCGCTCCCGCGCGGCCGCGTACCGCCGCTTTTCGTCGACGCTCTCCGGCTCGATCGGCGCGACTTTCACCGGACGGCCTTTGGCGTCTATCGCGACGTAGGTCAGGTAGCACGAGTTCGTGTGCCGCCGCTCCCCGGTGAGGAGGTTCTCGGTCTCCACCCGCACGCCTACTTCCATCGACGTCGTCCCGACGAAGTTCACGCTCGACCTCATCGTCACCAGCTCGCCGATGTGAATGGGCTCGCGGAAGTCCACCCTGTCCACGGAGACCGTGACGCACGGGGTCCGCGCGTGCCGCATCGCCGAGACGGCCGCGGTCGTGTCCATCATGGCCAGAATGACTCCGCCGAACACGTGCCCGAGCACGTTCTCCTGGTGCGGCATCATCAGCATGGCCGCCTCATGATGCGTCGCGGCCACTGTGCTCGTCCTGTCAGTGCCAGACAATTCCGTCAATGTTCGGTCTCGCGGAAACCGCCGTTCGGGCCGGGGTAATAAGGAAGGGCGACGCTGGCAAATATAGTGCATAGCTTTCGCGCGTCCGGACGACCGTCCGGCGGCTCCAACTCACCGCAGAACAACACCGACACGTGCATTCATACGGCCGTACGACTTCGCTGATCTTCACCTTCGCCTCGCTCACGCTGTGGTCCGGCTGCACCACCGGCCGCGACGCCGCCGCCCTCGGATCGGGCGCGGATTCGGTCGCCGCTTCGCAGGTGGGCCCGGTTTCCCGCGCCGTCTCCTCGGCCGACAGCCAGGCCGCGCCGGCCGGGCCCGCCACCGGCTCCGCCGAGGTGCTGCGGCTCCAGCGCGACCCGAACGCGCCGATCCGCGGACTGTACCTCAACCGCTTCTCGGTGCAGAGCTCGACCAAGCTCAGGAGGCTTATCGCTCTGGCCGATTCCACCGAGATCAACGCGTTCGTGATCGACATCAAGGACGAGTTCGGGCTCAACTTCGTGTCCGCCGATCCGATGCTGCGGAAGAACGCGGGCACGATGACGAAGGCCGTGAACCTGAAGGCGTGGGTCGATTCGATGCGCGCGCACGGGATCCTGCCGATCGCGCGGATCGTCGTGTTCAAGGATTCCGTCGCGTCGCGGATGAACCCGACGCACACGATCCGCAAGGCCGACGGCTCGCCCTGGCGCGACCGGGAAGGGCTGACGTGGGTGAACCCGTACTCGACCGCGATCTGGGAGTACAACTTCCGCGTCGGCGACGAAGCGATAAGGATGGGTTTCGGCGAGATCCAGTTCGATTACATCAGGTTCCCCGAGCCGTACAAGTCGCTGCCGCAGCAGGTATTCCCCGGCGCGAACAACCGCGGCAAGCCGCAGGTGCTCGCAGAGTTTCTCGCCACCGCTCGCGCGCGGTACGCGAGATCGGGCATTCGTACCACCGCCGACGTCTTCGGGCTCGTGACCACGGTCAACGGCGCGCTCGAGATCGGGCAGCAGTGGGAGCCGATCGCCAAAGTCACCGACGTAGTGCTGCCGATGGTGTACCCGTCGCACTATCCGCGCGGCTCGTTCGGCATCGCGCGCCCGAACGCGGAGCCGTACCGGATCATCCACGCCGCGATCTCCCGGGCGCGCGAGCGCAACGCGGCGATCGGCGTGACGGGCGAGCACGTGCGTCCCTGGCTGCAGGCGTTCTCCCTCGGCCAGCCCAAGTACGGCCCGGAGCACATCCGCGCGCAGAAACAGGCGGTGTACGACTCGGGCTACGACGGCTGGGTGCTGTGGCACCCGGGCTCGAACTACGACATCTTCGTGCCCGCGCTGGAGCGCACTCTGGTGTCGCGGAAGAAGGTGCCGCCGGTTCCGGTAAACAGGGCGCCCGTACCGGCGCGAGCGCAGCCAGCGCCAAGCCAGCCATCCACTCCGGCGGCCGTGTCGTCCACGCCACCGACGAGCTGACGATGCAACGATCGCCGCGCGCGATTGTCTCTTTCCTCGCTGCGCTTATTCTCTGCACAGTCGAAGCCGCGGCACAGGCGCCGAGTGTCCGTGTCGGGCTTGGGACGATGCTCACCCGCGACCGCGGCTGGAACTATCACGAATCGCTTGAATTTGTCGGGACTACCGTCACGATGATCGGATCGGTCGAGATGGAGGCTGGCGGATCGGTCGTGCGGTCTTTCGCGGAATTCACGTCACCTGCTGTTGATCCGCCGGCAACATCGGCGTTTCGTGACGGGTTCGGAATCCGCGTCCACTTCCGCGCTCCCGCCGCACGACAGTCCTCACTAAGCGCTCTCGCGGGCGCGGAATACTTGTGGGATGTCACGGATATCAATCCGAGGACCACGCCAGCTGCTATGATCGGCGCAGGCTGGAGCTTTGGACCTCGCCACCGGGGAGCGCTCGACCTCCGGTACGTCGCGTTTGCCAAACGCCTCGGAACTTCGAAAGGAATCCTGGCCCTGACGCTCGGGTGGCGGCTTTAACAGCCAAATCGAACGGAAAGGCTGAACGCTGCCAACAAGTGGCTACCAGCCACGGGCTGCGGGTGATGTCGACCTCCCGCTGCGTTTCGCCCGGCCGCTCGCGCCGACAAGTCAACATCGTAGGCAGCTGTAGAGCCGATAGCGTGAAGCGGGTAGCGGGCAGCTATTCAGTTCGAAGTGGCAGTTACCCTCGACCTATCACCACTCCGGCCTCTCGCTCCAGAACCTGCAGCGCCGCCGTGTGATCGACTTCGCTACCAAGCTCGGCGTGGGCCCGCTGGAAAATCAGATGCGCCAGCTCAATGAACCGCGCCGGCGTCCCCGCCTCATGCGCCACTGCCTCGGCGATCCGCACGTCCTTGTCCAGCAGCGCCAGCCGGAACGTGCTGGGAAATTTCCGCGTGAGTACCCGTTGCGGGATCAGGTTCTCCGAGGAGTTCGACCGTCCCGCTGAGCCGTTGATCACGTCGAGCGCGATGGAGGGCGCGACTCCCGCCTTCGCCGCGGCGACGAGCACTTCACCCGTGGACCAGAGGTGGATCGCGAGCAGCGCGTTGCTCAGCGCCTTGATCGCGTGGCCGGCACCCGTCGGACCGCACAGGATGATCTTCGCGCCGAACGCCTGCAGCACCGGTCGCGCGCGCTCCAGCACGGCGGCGTCGCCGCCGCACATCACCGTCAGCTTGCCTGCTTCCGCACCGACGACTCCGCCGCTCACCGGAGCGTCGAGAAAATCGACGCCTTGCTTCGCCAGTCGCGCCGCGATGGAGCGGCTGGCGCGCGGATCGCCCGAAGTGCAATCCACGAGAATGGCGCCGCTCGCCATCGTCGAAGCCAGTCCGTCGCCGCCGAACGTCACGGACTCCACCTCCTCCGACGTCGGAAGGCAAGTCACGATGACCGCCGCGCCACGAGCGGCATCGGCAGGGGTCGCCGCGACGCGCGCCGAAACCGTGCGCGCGAGCTCGGCCGATTTCTCTGGGGACCGGTTCCACACGGCCAGCTCGAATTCGGCTTGCGCAATCCGGCGCGCCATCGGGTAGCCGATCGCGCCGAGGCCGAGAAAGGCGACTTTCATTTTCTTCTCGCTGAAGCGGTAGAGGTTGCCGGTTTCCCGACAACAGGGTTGGGTGACAGGTTTTAGGTTTTGGTTCTGGTTAACTACCGGTCGCCGGTAACAGGTTGCTGGTCTTTCGCCGTCACCGCCCAACCGTCAACCCGGAACCAGTACTTAACCAAAACCAAAACCTAAGACCTGCTACCCAACCCTGTTTGTCGTCAGCCCCCAGCAACCCCGGGAGTCAAAATGGACGCAACCCGCTACTACCTCCCCGAATTCGACCAGGAGATGGCCACCACCCGCCGCGTCCTCGAGCGCGTCCCGGCCGACAAGCTCGACTGGAAGCCGCACCAGAAATCCATGACGCTGGGCCAGCTCGCGTCGCATGTTGCCCAGCTCCCCAGCTGGGTCTCGAACATCTTCGCCGTGGACGAGTTCGATTTCCGCCCGCCCGACGGTCCCGCTTTCGCCATGGCCGACTGCAAGAGCGGCGAGGAGCTGCTCGCGCTCTTTGACCGGAGCGTGCTGACCGCCCGGAAGGCGATCGCGGCTGCGACGGAAGCCGGCCTCGACACCCCGTGGACTCTGAAGGCCGGACTGCACACGATCTTCAGCGCCCCACGCTGGAGCGTCTTCCGCGGCTTCGGCATGAACCACATGATCCACCACCGCGCGCAGCTCTCCGTGTATCTCCGCCTGCTCGACGTGCCGGTCCCGGTCATATACGGGCCCACGGCCGACGAGCAGTAATCTCCGGCCAACTCCTTATATTCGGCGCCATGGTCACCACGCTGAAGATCTCCGGAATGAGCTGCGCGCACTGCACGCGCGCCGTCTTCACCGCGCTCTCCGGCGTGCCGGGCATCGCGCGCGCCGATGTCAGGATCGGCACTGCCGAGGTAGAGCATGACGGTACCGTCACGCTCGACGCGTTGAAGCAGGCCGTCGAGACCGCGGGCTACTCGGTGATCGACGCGGACGAGAACCGCAGGGTCCTGCCGCAGCTCTGATGAACACGCAGGAGCACCGCGCACTCGCCGCGCTGCTGGCGCCGGACATCCAGGAGCTGCTCAAGCGCTCCCCGGAGAGTATCGCGGCTGAGACGGAGGAGATCCACGCCGCCGATCTCGCCGACATAGTCGAGGCGCTCCCGCGCGAGAGCGTGCTCGCGCTGCTGCAGGCGCTGCCGGCGGACCGCGCGGCCGACGTGCTCGAGTACCTGAGCGACGACCTCCGCACCGAGGTGCTGGAGGAGATGTCGGCGCCGCAGGCCGCGCGCCTGGTCGCGGAGATGACGCCGGACGACCGCGCCGACGCGCTCGAGGAGCTGGAAGAGGAGACGTACGAGGACATCCTCTCCGAGATCCCGCAGCCGGCCCGCGAGGAAACGGAGCGGCTGCTCGCGTACGACCCGGAGACCGCCGGCGGACTGATGACGACCGAGTTCGTCTCCGTCCCCGAGGACACGACTGTCGAAGCCGCGCTCGCGGGCGTGCGCCGCATCGCCCGCGCGGGCAGACGCGAAGCCATGCACGCCATTTACGCGACCGACGAGCACGGCGCGCTCAAGGGCGTCCTGTCGCTCCGCGAGCTGCTCGCGGCGGCGGAAGGCGCGAAGATCCGCGACATCGCGTGGGAGGAGGTCGTGAGCGTGCCGCCGACCGCCGACCGCGCGGAAGTCGTCAGCCTGACGTCCAACTACGATCTCGTCGCGCTCCCGGTCGTGGACGAAAACCAGCGTATTCTTGGCGTCGTCACGGTCGACGACGTCATGGACGCGATGGTCGAGGAGCACACCGAGGACGTGCAGAAGTTCGGCGGAATGGAAGCGCTGGACGAGCCGTACCTCCAGATCGGCTTCTCGGCGATGATCCGCAAGCGCGTCGTCTGGCTCGTCGCGCTGTTCGTGGGCCAGATGCTCACGACTTCGGCGATGCAGCAGTTCCAGAGCCAGCTCACGCAGGCGCTGATGCTGACGCTGTTCATCCCGCTCATCATCAGCTCCGGGGGCAACTCGGGGTCGCAGGCGACGTCGCTCATCATCCGCGCGATGGCGCTCGGCGAAGTCACGCTCGCCGACTGGTGGAGAATCGCGCGGCGCGAGTTGCCGCTCGGACTCGCGCTCGGCGCGGTGCTTGGCGTGCTGGGCGTGCTCCGCATAGTGCTGTGGCAGCAGCTCGGGCTGTGGGACTACGGCGACCACTACCTCCTCGTCGCGCTGACCGTCGGAACGACGCTGATCGGCGTCGTCGCGTTCGGCTCGCTCGCGGGCTCGATGCTGCCGTTTCTGCTGAGCCGCGCGGGGCTCGATCCCGCCAGCGCCTCCGCGCCGCTCGTCGCCACGCTCGTGGACGTGACGGGGCTGACTATCTACTTCAGCGTCGCGCTGTTCCTGCTCAGCGGCATTCTACTGTAGCGGAAACACCCGGTTCGCCCTAGAATAGACCTCGACTCGGGCTAACCCCCGACCACGTTCGCCTCTTTCCCTGCAAGAAACCGACAGGAGACAGCAGATGACGACGGTCCAAAGGGTTGCACAGATCTTCGGAGTGGTATTCATCCTGATAGCCCTCGTCGGGTTCTACGCCGGCGGGATGAGCATGGAAGCGGATCCCGCGACGGCGCCGATGATACTGGGGATGTTCCCCGTCAACCTGCTCCACAACATCGTGCACCTGTTATTCGGCATCTGGGGTCTCGCGGCGTCACGCTCGTTCACCGGAGCCAGGCAGTATGCGCAGATCGCCGGCGTGCTCTATCTCGCGCTCGCGGTTCTCGGCTACGTCGCGCCCGACGGCTTCGGCCTCATTCCGCTCGGCGGCAACGACATCTGGCTGCACCTCGCGCTTGGCGCGATCCTCGCCGGTGTTGGATTCACGGCCAAGCCGGCGACAGTCGCCCCGACGGGTTCTACCATCTAGACCGAATCACCGCTCGCGAAAACGGCGCCCTCACGGGCGCCGTTTTTTGCGAGCGGGTCCGAGTGAGTTGCAATGGAATCCCCTTCAGCTACCTCGGAGCTTCTTGTCTGGCGGAGACTATCCCCTCCTCCAACCAGGCATGCTCTCCTTTCAGTACCTGCATCGCCAGCCGGTACAGCGCCGCGTCGTGCTTCCCGTACAGCTCGTCGAATTTCGCCTCGATCCGCCCGCGCGCCTCGCGACAGAACATGTCGGCCAGCTCGACCCCGCGCGCGTTGCCGTTCTTCTGCAACATGTGGGCTCGCGCGCACGCCGCCGACATCGCGTACAGCTCCGCCCCGATGTCCACCGCGCGGAACAGCACCATCTGCCGCTTCTCGAGCTTCGGGCCGAGCCGCACCATCGCGTGGAATAGCGCCCGTCCCAGCCGGCGCGTAGTGCGCTCGACGTACCGCACGTGCCGCGCGAGCTTGCCGAACTCCGAGTAGCTCTTCAGCTGCTTCGCCGGGGACCAGCGCATCGGATACCAGGTGGCGTAGAACGGCATCGCGCGCGCCAGCGCGCGCAGCTTCTGCTTGGTGCCGAGCTTGGGATTCACGATGTCGAACGCGAGGGCGAAGTGGTGGTCCACCGCCTCGCGCGCGATGAACAGCCGCATGATCTCCGACGATCCCTCGAAGATCAGGTTGATCCGGAAGTCGCGCATCGCGCGCTCGACCGGAATCCCGGGCTCGCCGCGGCTCATCAGCGACGCCGCCGTCTCGTACCCGCGGCCGCCGCGGATCTGCAGCGTGTCGTCCACGATCCGCCAGCCGGCCTCGGTGTTGTACATCTTCGCGATCGCGGCCTCGAGGCGGATGTCGTAGTTCCCGCGCTCGTACAGCATCGTCGACAGCTCGGCCACGGCCTCCATCGCGAACGTCGTGGCCGTCATGCGCGCGATCTTCTGCGCCACCGCTTCATGCTTGCCGATCGCCTGCCCCCACTGCACGCGCTCGTTCGCCCAAGTCCGCGCGACGTTGATCATCTGCTTCCCCGCGCCGGCCGCGCCCGCGGGCAGCGTCAGCCGCCCGGTGTTCAGCGTGACCAGCGCCAGCTTGAGCCCCCGTCCCTCCTCGCCGAGTATGTTCTCGCGCGGCACCCGCACGTTCTCGAAGCGCATCAGACCGTTCTCGATCGCCTTGAGTCCCATGAAGTGCAGCCGCTGCGCGACCGACACGCCGGGCATCGAGGTCTCGACGATGAACGCGGTGATCTGCTTGCGCGGCTTTCCGTCCACGACGACGTCGGGCGTGCGCGCCATCACCACCAGCAGCTCCGCGCGCGTCCCGTTGGTGCACCAGAGCTTCTCGCCGTTGATGATGAAGTGGCTC
>JANLGX010000376.1 GCA_024654005.1 Gemmatimonadaceae bacterium
TGATCGTCTTCCACCCGCTGTCCGAGGAGGACATCCGCGACATCGTCTCGATCGTGCTGCGCGACGTGCAGAAGCGGCTCGGCGACGAGCAGCTCAATCTGAGGCTGACCGAGCCCGCGCTGAGCTTCCTGGTCAAGCACGGCTACGACCAGGACTACGGCGCGCGGCCGCTGAAGCGAGCGATTCAGCGCTACATCGAGGACCCGCTCTCGGAGAAGATCCTGCTCGCCGAGTTCGCCAAAGGAGACGAAGTGGAAGTCGACGTCGCGCCCGACGGCGAGAAGCTCGAGTTCAGGGTTTTGACGACGGCCACCCCGCAGGCGTAGTTAGCACGGCTTGTAGCACTGTCTGAGACGCGCTCCGGGAAATGCCGCGGGGCGCGTTTGCGTTGGCAGCCTTGGTGTGCGGGGAGCGTGCGGGCAGTGGTATCCTCCACCGCTCCTACGCTCGCAAACTGCGCTCGCTATCACGGCGCTGTGGAGGACACCACTGCCCACACGCTCCCCCCGGCACCCGGTAGATGCCAGAGACGACGAGGCGACCGGTGTCCCCGGAGCGAGCGTGTTAGCGGGCGTAGTTTGCGCGCGTAGCGAGCGGAGCGGGATACCGGTCGCCTCGTCGGCACGACACCGAGCCGCGTGCTCGCCGCCGGGCGGCGACGGCGGGGTGAGCGCCCGCAAAACGGCGGAAAAGGAGGGGGACCGATTTGGGGTCGGCGCGTGTCTAATACCGAGTCCCGGGGCTGTTCGGCAACAGCCAACAGCCAATAGCCAATAGCCCTTATATTTCACGGATGCATCGACTTAGACTGCTTCTGCTCGCGTTGTTTGCGATGGGAGCCAGAGAAGCCATAGCCCAGGACGTTTCGGGCGCGCCCGGACCCTGCGCCTCGCCCGCGGCGATAGCAGTGACGGGCAACTCGCGCGTCACCGAGGCGACGATCCTCGCGACCGCGGGACTCCGTGCCGGCGACACGTACGGCTACCGCGACATCCAGCGCGCGATCGAGCTGCTGTTCGCCTCGGGCCAGTTCGACGACGTGCACGTCACCTGCTCGCTCGACGACAACTCGCGCGCCACGCTGGTCGTGACCGTGCGCGAGCGGCCGCTGGTGTCGAAGTTCACGCTCACCGGCGTCGACCGCGTCTCCAAGAAGGAAGTGCGCGACCGCCTCGAGCAGCCCGTCGGCGTCCCGGCCGATCCGGGCAGAATCGCACTGTCGATCCAGCGGGCCGATTCGTTGTACGAGGCGAAAGGATTCTACCTCGCCAGGATCCGGGTGGATTCGACGCTGACGCCGGACGGCAAGGTCGCGCTCAACTTCGTGGTGGATGAAGGGCGGCGGCTCGCGATCTCGGGCGTGCGCATCAGCGGCAACAGCAGAGTGCCCGACGGCGACATCGTGGGCGCGATGAAGACGAAGCCCGAAGGATTCCTCTTCCACAGGTCCGGCGAATTCGACGAGCTCGAGTACGCCCAGGACCTGTCCGAGCGGATCCCGCAGCTGTACGGCAGCCGCGGCTTCATCGACTTCGCGATCCTGTCCGACTCGATGATCGTCGACCGCGAGCTGGGCAAGGCGATGATCGACATCACGGTGCGGGAAGGGCCGCGCTACCAGATCGGATCGTTCGAGGTTCTCGGCAACCGGCGCTTCCCCACGGAAGCCGTGAAGGAGTACTACCCGTTCGGCGACCAGTCGCCGACGCTGGCCAGCCGGGCCACCGGCCTGATCCGCCGCGCCCACCGGAATCCGCCCAACACGTTCGACGCCGCGAGGTGGGAGGAGGCGGAGCAGAAGCTGCAGGAAGCGTACATGAACGAGGGCTACATCTACGCCCGCGTGAACCCGATCGTCGAGCGCGTCCCCGGCGGCGACTCGGTGCGCACGGTGAACCTCCGTTGGGAGATCCAGGAGAACTCCCCCGCGATCGTGAACCGCATCGACATCACCGGCAACGACTACACCTGGGAGACCTGCATCCGCGAGCAGCTCGTGCTGATCCCGGGGCAGCTGTTCAACCGCCAGGCGCTGATCCGCAGCTACCAGAACATCTCCAACATGAACTTCTTCGAGCAGCCGATGCCGGCGCCGGAGACCAGGCCGGCGGGCGACGCCGGCGACGTGGACATCGTGTTCAACGTCAAGGAAAAGCGGACCGGCAACCTGAACTTCGGCGCGTCGATGGGGCAGGGCACGGGACTCGGCGGCTTCGTCGGGATGAACCAGCCGAACCTGTTCGGCAAGTGTAAGCGCGTCGAAGTGCAGTGGCAGTTCGGCCGCTACATCAACGACTTCAACGGAACGTACACCGACCCGAACATCCGGCAGTCGCGCATCTCGGGCAGCGTCACCGCGTACCACACGCGCTCGCGCTTCCGCATCGCCGATCTCGGCCAGAGCACGCGCACGGGCGGACAGCTGCAGTTCGGCTTTCCCGTGCCGTGGTCGTACTACACCCGGCTGTTCGTGTCGTACGGCGGCGAGTCGGTGCGCTACTCCGAGGAGAACTCCACGCTCCTCGGTCAGCTGGCCCGGGACTGCCGGAGCTGCTTCCGATCCACGCTGGGCCTGACGGGCACGCACGACACGCGGATCGGACTACCGTTCCCGGTGGACGGCGCGCTGCAGACGATCGCGGCGCAGTTCAACGGCGGCCCGCTCGGCGGAACGTCGAACTTCCAGCGGTATACGGCCGAGCTGCGGTCATACGCGCCGCTGGCGGCGTTCGGCAACCAGATCTTCGGCGGCCAGCCGATGCAGCTGGTGACCGGGCTGAGCGCCAAGGGTGGCGTGCTCTTCGGCAACCCGGGACCGTTCTTCTACTCCCAGTCTTTCGCGCTCGGCGGCACGCAGTACGGCGAGCAGCTGCGCGGATACGACGAGTTCTCGATCACCCCCGGCGGGTACGACCCCACGGCCGAGACGAGCTCGGCCCGTCGCGAATCCTTCGGAAACGCGTACTTTACCGCCACGGCCGAGCTCGGACTGCGGCTGTCGTCGGCGCTGTACGTGCATGCATTCGCCGAAGGCGGCAACGTCTGGGACCGGCCCCGCGAGTTCAATCCGACGCGGCTGTTCCGGAGCGTGGGCTTCGGCGCCGCGACGCTGAGCCCGCTCGGACCTCTGGGCCTCGACCTGGGGTATGGACTCGACAAGACAGATCTGTTCGGCCGGCGCGCGCCGGGTTGGAAGCTGCATTTCAAGCTGGGACAACTTTTCTAATTACCCTTTTGGAGTCTTGATGAAGATCATTTCCCGTCTTGCCGTGGTGGCCGTCCTGCTCGTAGCAGCGGGCGCGACGCCGGCATCCGCCCAGGCACCGGTCAAGCTGGGTTACATCAACGCGCAACAGATTCTCGCGACCGCTCCCGGCCGTGAAGCCGCCGAGCGCCAGTTCGAGAGCGAGGTCGGCTCGTTCCGCCAGCAGATCCAGCGGATGGACGACTCGCTTCGCGTCATGAGCGAGACATTCCAGCGCGAGCAGGCGACGATGACGCCCGCCGTGCGGCAGCAGCGCACGCAGGCGCTCGGGGCGACCGAGGAGACTTTTCAGCAGCGCGCCGCGCAGCTGAATCAGCAGATGCAGCAGCGGCAGGCTGAGCTCGTGCGCCCGATCATGGACCAGCTCAACCGCGTGCTCGACGAGATCCGGCGCGTGGACGGCTACGCGTTCATCTTCGACGTGTCGTCCGCCGGGCAGGCTATCGTCGCCGCGGACACGGCGCTCAATCTCACGGACCGCGTGATCGCGCGCCTCGTGGCGCTCGGACCGCCGCCCGCGGCCGCGCCGGCGGCGACCCCGCCCGCGACCACGCCGCAGCCGGCCGGAGTGACCCGACCGAGACAGTAATGGCGCGGGCGGCGCCATCCTCCACCGAAAGCGCTTCGCCAGTCAGCGGTGATGGTGTTCGCACCATCACCGCTGAAGCCGTTTCAGAGCTCGTCCGCGGAGAGCTGCATGGCGACTGGACGGCCACGGTTTCCGGCGTGGCGCCGCTCGACCGCGCCTCCTCCAGCGACGTGAGCTTTCTCGCCGCGCCGCGTTACGTGCGCGCCGCCGAGCAGACCCGCGCGGGAGTGCTCCTCGTCAGCCGCGAACTGGCCGGGACCCCGACGGCCGCGCGCGCCACGATCGTGGTGGACAAGCCGCACGACGCCGTGCTCACGCTCCTTCCGCTGCTGTACGCCGCGCCGCAGCGAATTCCGGGAGTGCATCCCACGGCGCGGATCGGGCGCGGCGCGCGGATCGGCGCCGGAGTCGCGATCGAGGAGTACGTCGTCATCGGCGCCGGAGCCATCATCGGCGACGGGGTGTGGATCGGGCCGCATGCCGTGGTCGGCGACGGCGCGCGAATCGGCCGGGACTCGGTGCTGTACGCGCATTCCACCGTCTATTCCGGCAGCGAGCTCGGCGAGCGCGTGAAGATCCAGGCGGGCGCGCGCATCGGCAGCGACGGATTCGGCTACGTCTTCCGGGACGGCGCGCACCAGGTGATTCCGCACGTCGGGCGCTGCGTGCTCGAGAATGACGTGGACGTCGGCGCGAATACGACGATTGACCGCGGCAGCGTGGACGACACCGTGATCGGCGCGGGGACGAAGATCGACAACCTCGTGCAGATCGGCCACAACGTCCGCATCGGCAAGCTGTGCCTCATCGTGGCGCAGGCCGGCATTTCGGGCTCGGTGCACATAGAAGACGGCGCGGTCCTGGGCGGTCAGTCGGGGGCGGCGGGCCACCTCACCATCGGCGCGGGCGCGCGCGTCGCGGCGCGCGCCGGAGTAATCAGCGACATCCCGGCGGGAGAAACCTGGTCCGGCTATCCCGCGCGCCCGCACCGCGAGTCGCTCCGCGCGTCCGGCGCGCTGTTCAAGCTCGCGGCCATCATCAAGAAGCTGGAGCGTCTGGCCGAGCAGCAGGGCGAGCGATGACGCGCCGCACCACGGAGCGCGTCGCGACGGTCTCCGGCGTCGGACTCCATCTGGGCGAGCAGTGCACGCTGACGTTCGTTCCGGCGGAATCGGGAAGCGGCATATCCTTCCGGCGCGTGGATCTTCCCGGCAAGCCGTCGATTCGCGTCGAGCTGAGCGAGGTCGCGTCGACCGAGCGCCGCACGCACCTCGGGGATTTCGTGGGCGATAGGGCGGTGCACACCGTCGAGCACGTGCTGGCGGCGGTGGTCGCGCTCGGCATCGACGACCTCACGATCGACATCGACGGCCCTGAGCCGCCGATCCTCGACGGAAGCGCGGAGCCGTTCTTTCGCGCGCTGAAGACGGCCGGAGTGAAGTCGAACGGGGCCGACGCGTACGTGCTGACGCTGGCCGAGCCGGTGCGGATCATCGACGGGGATTCAGTCTACGAGGCGTATCCGGCGGACAAGCTGAAGCTGGACGTGACGATCGAGTTCGACCATCCGTTGATCGGCCGCCAGAGCGGCGTGTACGACGTCGACGCGGCCGTGTTCGAGCGCGAGCTCGCCCCGGCCCGCACCTTTGGCTTCGTCCACGAAGTAGATTCGCTTCGCGCGAAGGGATTGATCAAGGGTGCGTCCACGGCCAATGCCGTCGTGCTGGACGAGACCGGGCCGGTGGACGCGACGCTGCGCTGGAACGACGAGTTCGTCCGGCACAAGGCGCTCGACATCCTGGGCGATCTGGCGCTGGCGGGCACGCGCGTGCAGGCGCGGATCGTGGCGCTGCGGCCGAGCCACCGGGGCACGGTGACGCTGGTTCGGGAGATGGTGAAGGTTGGGACAAAAACGGCGGCGAAGGGGGCGAGCAAAGTGGCGACCAAGGAGAAGCGCGGGTACTCGATCGAAGAAATCATGAAGGTGCTGCCGCACCGGTATCCCTTCCTGCTGGTCGATCGGATAATCGAGATAGAGGAGAGGCGGATCGTCGGCGTGAAGAACGTGACGATCAACGAGCCCTTCTTCCAGGGACACTTCCCCGGGCACCCGATCATGCCCGGCGTGCTGATCGTCGAAGCGATGGCGCAGGTCGGCGGGATGCTGCTGATGGGGCCGGTCGAAGTGCCGGAGTCGAAGGTCGTGTACTTCATGTCGCTCGACAACGTGAAGTTCAGGAAGCCCGTGCACCCGGGCGATCAGGTCGTCTTCGAGGTCGAGGTCACGCAGATCCGCGGGCCGGTGTGCAAGATGCACGGGGTCGGCCGCGTGGATGGAGAAGTAGTGGTCGAAGCCGACATGGCCGCGATGGTCCGCGACAGATGAAGAACATTCACCCGACCGCGATCGTCTCCGGCGAGGCGAAGCTCGCCCCGGGAGTGGAAGTCGGCGCGTTCGCGATGATCGGGCCCGGCTGCGAGGTGGCGGAAGGCTGCGTCATCGCGCCGCGCGCGACGCTGGACCGGAACGTCCGGCTGGACCGCAACGTCCGCGTCGGGATCGGCGCGGTGCTCGGCGGGGATCCGCAGGATCTCAAGTTCCAGGGCGAGGAGACCACGGTGGAGATCGGCGAAGGAACCGTGATCCGCGAGTACAGCACGATCAACCGCGGCACGTCCGAGTCGTTCAAGACCACCGTCGGCCGGAGCTGCTTCATCATGTCGTACGTCCATCTCGCGCACGACTGTCATCTCGGCGACGGCGTGATCCTCGCCAACGGCGTGCAGCTGGCGGGGCACGTCCGCATCGACGATCGCGCGACCCTGTCGGGGTTGAGCGCGGTGCATCAGTTTGTGCGGATCGGGCGCCACGCTTTCGTCGGGGGCTGCTCCCGCGTGTCGAAGGACATCCCGCCGTTTCTCAAGGCGGTCGGAAATCCGATCAAGCTGTACGGGTTGAACACCGTCGGGTTGCAGCGCGCGGGCTTCGACGAGCCGACGCTGCGCGAGCTGAAGCGCGCGTACCGCCTGTTCTTCAACTCCGACCTCAACATCACGCAGGCGCTCGAGCGCGCGGAGGCGGATCTGGAGCAGCGTCCCGAGGTGAAGGAGCTCATGCGGTTCCTGGAGGCGAGCGGTCGCGGAGTCGTAGTCTGACCGGGGTCGGCGGGCGCGCGCCGCGCGTGGGAGTGGTGGGCGTGGGCGGCCTCGGCTTCCATCATGCGCGGATCCTGCGCGATCTCCCGGTGGTGCGGTTCGGCGGCTGCTTCGATTCCCGCGCCGAGCGCTCAGCCGCGGTCGCGGCGGAGCTCGGGATCACGGCGCACGATTCCCTCGACGCGCTGCTGGCACAGGTGGACGCGGTGACGATCGCCGTGCCGACGCCGGCGCACTTCGCCGTCGCCGGCAGGGCGATCGCTCTGGGCAAGCACGTGCTGATCGAGAAGCCGATCACGACGACCGTGGCCGAGGCGGACGAGCTGCTGGCCATGGCGCGGAAGCACGGCGTGGTGGTGCAGATCGGGCACGTCGAGCGATTCAACGCGGCCATTCGCGCCGCGCTGCCGCACATAGACGAGCCGCGATTCATCCAGAGCGAGCGGCTGGCGCCGTTCAATCCGCGCGGGTCGGACGTCGCGGTGGTGCTCGATCTCATGATCCACGACATCGACCTGATTTTGACGCTCGCCGTCGGCGACGCGCAGTCGATCGCGGCGGTCGGCGTGCCCGTCCTCACCCCTACGGTGGACATCGCCAACGCGCGCATCACGTTCGCGTCGGGAGCGGTCGCCAACATCACGGCGAGCCGGATCTCGCGCGAGCGCGTGCGGAAGATCCGGATCTTCCAGAAGACCGGCTACCTCTCGCTCGACCTGGCCGCGGGGAACGGCGAGTTCTTCAGGCTCAACAAGAACCTTCCGCTCGAGAAGCTCGCGGCGGGTCCGCTCGACTTCTCCCAGTTTGTCGAGCGGGTCGTGCTCACCGCTCCCGAGGGGGAGCCGCTCAGACTCGAGTTCGAGAGCTTCGCGCGGGCGTTGACCGGAGCAGCGCCACCAGTGGTGACCGGAGAGGACGGGCGCCGCGCGCTCGAGGTGGCGTTGGAGATCGTGCGCGAGATCGAGCGCACGCTGCCGCAGCTCGCGGGATCCGCGGAGGGCGGTCTCGGTCGCTCCCGTCCGGAGCCGGCCGCGCTTGGCTGAAGTCTTCTTCGTGGCCGGCGAGGCCTCGGGTGACCTGCACGCGTCGGGCGTGGCGAAGGAGCTGCGAAAAATCCGTCCAGAGCTGAAGCTCGGCGGGATCGGCGGACCGCGGCTCGCGGCGGCGGGCGTCTTTCTCTGCTATCTCTTTCTGGGTTTTTGTACCAGATATATCAAATACCATTCTT
>JANLGX010000378.1 GCA_024654005.1 Gemmatimonadaceae bacterium
GGAGGGTCTAGCTCATGCGCTACACGGGACCGAGCTGCCGGCAGTGTCGGCGCGAAGGGACGAAGCTGTTCCTGAAGGGAACCAAGTGCTTCACGGAGAAGTGTCCGGTCGAGCGTCGTCCGACGCCGCCGGGACAGCACGGTGCCAACACGGCGCGGCGCAGAAAGACCTCTGAGTACTCGAAGCAGCTGCGCGAGAAGCAGAAGATCAAGCGCATCTACGGGCTGAGCGAGAAGCAATTCCGGAACACGTTCGAGCGCGTCTCGACGCTGCCCGGAATCACCGGCCACAACCTGCTGTCGGCGCTGGAGACGCGGCTCGACAACATCGTGTACCGGATGGGCTTCGCCGCGAGCCGGAAGGCCGCGCGGCAGCTGGTCCGCCACCGGCACGTCGAGATCGGCGGCAGGCGTGTGGACGTGCCGAGCTACCAGGTGGCGCCCGGCCAGGAAGTGACCGTGCGCATGAAGTCGCGCGAGCAGGCGTCGGTGATGGCCGCGATGGACCAGTCGTCGCGCGGCGCGCCGCTGTCGTGGATCGCGGTGGACAAGGAATCGTTCAGCGGCCGGGTGCTGGAGCGTCCGAGTCGGCCGAGCATTCCGATCGCCGCGCAGGAGCAGTTGGTGGTGGAGCTGTACTCGAAGTAGCCGGCAAGCGAGCAGCTAGCTGCCCTGTTCGGTCGGGACCCTAACTCCCGTACTAGCTCACCGCGCGTTAGGGGCGGGGTGGCGAGTCGCCGAAAACGGCGAGACCAGAGGATAAACGAGAAAAATGCCCCAGACTGTAGATCTCCGCGGCCTTGTCCGCCCGCAGCTAGTCGAAGCGACGAAGCGCGAAGACAATCCGCATGTAGCTGAATTCCGTCTCCAGCCGCTCGAGCGCGGCTACGGCCACACCCTCGGCAACGCCATGCGGCGGATGCTGCTGTCGTCGCTGCGCGGCTCCGGCGTGTGGGGCTTCCGCATCGACGGCGTGCTGCACGAGCACCAGACGATTTCTGGTGTCGTGGAGGACGTGCACCAGATCATCGGCAACCTGAAGTCGCTGGCGCTGTCGCTGCACGAGGACGTCGAGAGCGCGATCCTGCGCATCACGAAGTCCGGTGCGGGCGCCGTCACGGCCGCCGACATCGAAGGGCAGGGCGGCGTGCGCGTGGTCAACCCCGAGCACCACCTGTTCACGCTGCAGGACGACCGCGACATCAACGTCGAGCTGTACGTCAACAAGGGCCGCGGCTACGTCGAGGCCGACCAGCACCCGCTCGAGCGCGGGCTGCCGGTGGATCTCGTGCGCGTGGACTCGATCTACAGCCCCGTACGGCGCGCGAACTTCTCGGTCGCGGAGACGCGCGTCGGGCAGCGCACCGACTACGACAGACTGACGCTGACGGTCGAGACCAACGGCACGATTACGCCGGAAGAGGCGGTAAGCTACGCGGCCGCGCTGGCACAGACGCACTTCCAGTACTTCGCGAGCTTCGGCACGCACACGTCGGCGCCCGTGGGCGGCGGCGCCGAGGTCGCCAGCGGCGACAGCGCGCGGCTGACGGAGCTGTTCGCGACGCCGATCGACGATCTCGAGCTCAGCGTGCGCTCGGTGAATTCGCTCAAGAACTCGAACGTGAAGACGCTGGGCGACCTGGTCCGCCAGACGGAGAGCCAGATCCTCCAGGTGAAGAACTTCGGCAAGAAGTCGCTCAACGAGATCGCCGATTTGCTCGAGCGCGAGAACCTGAACTTCGGCATGCGCTACGAGGAGTCGCCCGAGGGTATCCGGATCACCGATCCAGGCACGCCTCCGAACCGTGCCGCGGTGCCGGTCTCCGGCGACGACGAAGACGAACTGATGTGACAACAGCTTGCAGCTAGCAGCTAGCAGCTAGCAGCTAGCAGCTAGCAGCTAGCAGCTAGCAGCGAAAAACATTGATCACTGAATTCAATGCGACATAGAAAAGCAGGACGACAACTCCGACGGACCAGTGAGCAGAAGCTCGCGCTGATGCGCAGTCTCGCGTCGTCGCTCATCGAGCGCGGCTCGATCGAGACGACCGAGGCCAAGGCCAAGGAGCTCCGCCCGTACGTCGAGAAGCTGATCACCAAGGCCAAGACGGGCACGCTGCACTCGCGCCGCCTGGCCGGAAAGGTGATTCAGAAGCGCGAGACGGCCGACAAGCTGTTCGCCGAGGTCGGGCCGATGTTCGCCACGCGGCAGGGCGGATACACGCGCATCCTCAAGACCGGCCACCGCAAGGGTGACGGCGCGGAGATGGCGCGCATCGAGCTGATCGGCGCGGGCGCCGCGGCGACGCCCGAGACGAAGGCGGGCAAGGCCGAGAAGTCGGAGAAGACCGCGAAGGCGAAGGCTACGGCCGGGAGCAGGAAATGAGACCGCGGAAGATCGACCGCAGCCGCTGCTACGTCTGCGACAAGGGCGTCGCGTTCGGCAACAACGTGTCGCACGCCAACAACCGCACGCGCAGGGTCTGGAAGCCCAACCTCCAGGTCGCGCGCATCCTGATCGACGGCAAGGCGCAGCGCGTGAAGGTCTGCACCCGCTGCATGGCGGCCGGGAAAGTGAAGCGCGCGCCTCGGGGCGCGGCGGTCGCCTGAACGCTCGCCTCTCGGCAGCCGGGGAAGAAGAGGGGCGCCTGATGGGCTCCCCTTTTTTTGTGTGGTCTGCATCGCGCGCGGGAGTCCGGGCGGCGTCCCGTCCTCGCCACCTACGCTTCGCTAACACGGTGTCTCGGACGGGACGCCGCCAGGACTCCAGTCCACCTTGCGAGCGGGTAGAATAGGGGATGCCGAAGCGGACAGACCTTCACCGCATCCTCATCGTCGGCTCCGGCCCCATCGTCATCGGGCAGGGAGCGGAGTTCGACTATTCGGGCACGCAGGCGGTGAAGGCGCTGAAGGAGGAAGGTTACGAGGTCATCCTCGTCAACTCCAATCCGGCGACGATCATGACCGATCCCGAGTTCGCGGATCGGACCTACATCGAGCCCGTGACGCCCGAGTTCGTCGCGCTGGTGATCGAGAAGGAGCGGCCGGACGCGCTGCTCCCGACCATGGGCGGGCAGACGGCGCTCAACGTCGCGATGAAGCTATCCGAGAACGGCGTGCTCGAGAAGTTCGGCGTCGAGCTGATCGGCGCCGACGCGCGCGCGATCGCCATGGCGGAGGACCGCGGCGAGTTCGGCGACGCGATGCGAAGGATCGGACTCGCCGTCCCGCAGGGCGCGATCGCCCACACGCTCGACGAAGCGCTCGAGGTGGCGGAACGAACTGGCTTCCCGTCCATCATCCGTCCGGCATTCACCCTCGGCGGCAGCGGCGGCGGCATCGCGTACAACCGCGACGAGTTCGAGGCGATCGTGCGGCGCGGGCTCGACCTCTCGCCGGTGGACCAGGTGCTGATCGAGCGCAGCGTGATCGGCTGGAAGGAATTCGAGCTCGAGGTCATGCGCGACGTGGACGACAACGTCGTGATCGTCTGCTCCATAGAGAACGTCGATCCCATGGGGGTGCACACCGGCGACTCCATCACGGTCGCGCCGGCGATGACGCTCACGGATCGGGAATATCAGACGATGCGCGACGCGGCCGTCGCCATCATCCGCGAGATCGGCGTCGCGGCTGGCGGGTGCAACATCCAGTTCGCGGTGAACCCCGTCGACGGCGAGATGCTCGTCATCGAGATGAACCCGCGCGTGTCGCGCTCCTCGGCGCTGGCGTCGAAGGCCACGGGATTCCCCATCGCGCGGATCGGCGCCAAGCTCGCCGTGGGCTACCGCCTCGACGAGATCCCGAACGACATCACCAGGACCACGCCCGCGTCGTTCGAGCCGGTGCTGGACTACGTAGTGGTGAAGTGTCCGCGATTCGCCTTCGAGAAGTTCGCCTCCGCGGACCCGCGGCTCACCACGCAGATGAAGTCGGTGGGCGAGTCCATGGCCATCGGCCGAACGTTCAAGGAAGCATTGCAGAAGGGGCTGCGCGCGCTGGAGACGGGGCGTCCGGGCTGGGAGATCGGGAGAACGCTGTCCGACGACAGGG
>JANLGX010000379.1 GCA_024654005.1 Gemmatimonadaceae bacterium
GCCTGTCGATCATCCCCGTGCTCCTGCTCGCTGGCAACGTCACGCTCAGCGTGGTCATCGATCAGCAGGCGCACGGGCTGTACAACATCCTCAATCTCACGATCGCGTTCTTCATCTTCATGGTCGCCGCGTTCGCGGAGACGAACCGGCTGCCGTTCGATCTCCCCGAGGCCGAATCGGAGCTGATCGCCGGATATCACACGGAGTACAGCGCGATGAAGTTCTCGTTTTTCTTCATCGCCGAGTACGCCAACATGGTGACGGCGAGCGCGCTCATGGCCACGCTGTTCTTCGGCGGGTGGGACATCCCGATCAGCGGCTGGGAGAACACGGCGCCGTACACCGTGCTCAAGACGGTGGTCACGGGTCTCGTGTTCGGCGCGAAGGTGCTGTTCTTCGTCTTCACCTTCATGTGGATCCGCTGGACGCTGCCGCGGTTCCGCTACGACCAGCTCATGTCGCTCGGCTGGAAGTTCATGCTGCCGCTCGCGCTCGGCTACATCGTCGTGATCGCGTCGGCGATGCTCGGGCTCGCGGCGTCGGGCATCGAGTACGGCCCGCTGTACGGGCTCGCGCTCTTCGGCGTGAACCTCGCGCTCGTCATGATCCTGTTCGTGATGGTGGACCACGGCCGCATCATCAGTCCGGCGTACGGCCGGCTGGATCCGGAGGAGCTGGAGAAGCTCCGCGCCATGCGGCAGCGGTCCGCGCTGGCCCGCCGCCCCGACGCCAGGCGCACGGTCGGCAAGCCCACACCGGCTCCTGTCACGGGAGGGACCGACTGATGGCCATCAACGTCAAGGTGGTGAACAGGCCGACGGGAGACGTGAGCTACGTGCGCGCCACTCTCAAGGGAATGGCGCTCACGTTCAAGCACCTCGTCGATCCGCACAAGGTCACCATCCAGTATCCCGAGGAGAAGCACTCGCTCTCCGCGCGCTGGCGGGGAACGCACCGCATGCTCACCACCGAGGACGGCAAGGCGAAGTGCGTCGCCTGCGGCCTGTGTCCGACGGTGTGTCCGGCCAACTGCATCAAGCTCGTGCCGGGCGAGGACGAGAACGGCGACCGCTACCCGCTGATCTTCGAGATCGACGAGTTCCGCTGCATCTTCTGCGGCTACTGCCAGGAGGTGTGCCCCGAGGAAGCCATCCACCTCGGACGGCACTACGAGAACTCCGAGTACAGCCGCGACGGGTTCATCTACGATCTCGAGCGGCTCACGGCGCAGACGCATCCGGTGACCGAGCTGTGGGACCCGGAGGATCCGAAGGGACAATGATCGATCCGGCGTATCCTCTCTTCTACACGTTCCACTTCTATCTCTTCGGCGTGATAGCGCTCGCGTCCGCGCTCGCGTTCGTCACGCGCAAGAGTCCCGTCGCGGCCGCGCTCTGGCTGGTGAACGTGATGTTCGCGCTCGCCGCGCTGTACGTGATGCTCGACGCGCATTTCATCGCGGCGATCCAGGTGCTGGTGTACGCCGGCGCGATCATGGTCGTGTTCCTCTTCGTCATAATGCTGCTCAACCTGGGCCATCCGTCCGAGATCGCGGACATCCGCGGGAAGTGGGGAAAGGGGGCCGCGGTGGTGCTGGGGCTGATCCTGCTGGCCGAGATCGCCGTGGTGAGCGGAACGCGCGTCAAGCCCGAGTGGGTTCTGCCGCGCGGCGAGATGGACCGGCTGCTCGCCGAGAAGGGCGCGGTCGGGGTCGTGGCCGACCCGCTGTTCACGCATTACCTGCTCGCGTTCGAGCTGACCAGTATCCTGCTGCTGATCGCCATAGTCGGAGCCGTGGCGCTCGGCCGGCGCGCCGAGCATCATGTCGAGCCCGTTTCGGAGGAGAGTGCGCATGCTGGCTGAGGCCCTCGCGCTGTCCGCGGCGCTCTTCACCGTCGG
Organism: Gemmatimonadaceae bacterium; assembly: GCA_024654005.1. GTDB lineage: Bacteria > Gemmatimonadota > Gemmatimonadetes > Gemmatimonadales > Gemmatimonadaceae > JACDCY01. The sequence continues at coordinate 1,900 of JANLGX010000379.1, forward strand.
CGTGGTCGGAGTGCTGATCCGCCGGAACGCGATCATCATCTTCATGTGCGTCGAGCTGATGCTCAACGCGGTGAACCTCAGCTTCGTCGCCCTGTCGCGATACTACGGCGCCGACGGGCAGGTGTTCGTGTTCTTCGTGATGACCGTGGCCGCCGCCGAGGCGGCGGTAGGTCTCGCGATCATCATCTCGATCTTCCGCCACCAGCAGACGGTGAACCTGCAGAACATCAACATCATGCGCGGATGACCGTTCTTCCCGCGGGGATCATGGCTCTGCTGCAGGAGACGGCGACGTATGCCGCCGGCTCACACGTGCTGGACGGATCCGTGGCCGAGTGGCTCTGGCTCGTGCCGGTGCTGCCGCTGCTCGGCTTCGTCATCAACGGAGCTCTCTCGCTGGTCGCGGTCGCGCACCCCGGTCCCGGCGATCCGGACGCAGGGCACGGCGACGCGACGGCCGGGCATGCGCTGCCACCCGGAACGGCAGGCGGCGTGCACGGGGACGATCATCATCCCGTAGCCAGGCACCGGTTCGCCGGGATCGTGAGCGTGATCGGGCCGCTGATGCTCGCGCTCTCGTTCGCGCTGACCGCGATGATCTTCTTCGCCATGCGGTCCGCGCACGCGACCGAGCCGTTCATCCAGGAGTACTTCACGTGGATGATCGCGGGCGAGCTCGACCTCGCGGCAGCGTTCCAGCTCGACCAGCTCGCGATGGTGATGATGCTCGTGATCACGGGGATCGGAGCGCTGATCCACGTCTTCAGCGTCGGCTACATGCGCGACGACCCGGGGTACCCGCGGTACTTCGCGTACCTGAACCTGTTCGTCTTCTTCATGCTCGTCCTGGTCATGGGTTCGAGCTACGCCCTCATGTT
>JANLGX010000382.1 GCA_024654005.1 Gemmatimonadaceae bacterium
CCCTGTAGAAATGCCGCGCGAGCGCGCTGTGCAGGATGTCCTCGATCAACGTGCTCTTGCCCGACCCCGACACGCCGGTCACGGCCACGAATAAGCCGAGCGGGATGTCCACGTCCAGGTTCCTGAGATTGTGCTCCCTCGCGCCTTCTATGCGAATCACCTTCGCGGGATCCATCGGCCGTCGCGCGGCAGGAATCGGCACCGATTCCTCGCCGCGCAGATACCTGCCGGTGAGCGACGCGGGATTCGCCATGAGATCGGCCAGCGTTCCATCGGCGATCACCTCGCCGCCGTGCTTGCCCGCGCCGGGACCGAGATCGATGATGTGATCGGCCGCGCGCATGGTCTCCTCGTCGTGCTCGACGACGATCACTGTGTTGCCGAGATCCCGCAAATGCTTGAGCGTCGCGAGCAGACGGGCGTTGTCACGCTGGTGCAGCCCGATAGACGGCTCGTCCAGGATGTACAGCACGCCCACGAGCCGTGACCCGATCTGCGTCGCCAACCGGATCCGCTGCGCTTCCCCGCCCGACAAGCTCTCCGCGGCGCGGCCCAAGGTCAGATAGTCGAGCCCGACGTCCTCGAGGAAGCGCAGCCGGTCGCGCACTTCCTTTAGTATGGGGCCCGCAATGTCGGCGTCGAGGCCGCGCTTGCCGTTCCCGCGAATCGGCACGCCGGCGAAAAATGCGCGCGCGTCCGTCACCGACATCTCCACAACCTCGCCTACGTTCCGGCCTGCGACAGTGACCGCGAGCGATTCCGGCTTGAGCCGCCGCCCGCCGCACACGGTGCACGGCCGCACCATCATGTACTCCTCCAGCTCCAGACGGACGGAATCGGACTCCGTCTCGTCGTACCGGCGCTGGATGTTGGCGACGATCCCTTCCCACTTCTCCGGCGTGGGTCTGCCCGTGCGCGACGCGCTCGAGCCGTACAGCAGCACGCGCTTCACCTCGGCGGGCAGCTTGCCCCACGGCATGTTGAGGTCGAAGCCGAGCGCCTTCGCGAGTGGCGGCAGGATCACCCGCCGCAGATAGCTGTCGGGCTCGCCCCACGGAAGGATCACTCCCTCGAGAATGCTGATGCTCGGATCGCCGAGTATCAGCTCTTCGCTCACTTCGCGGCGGGTGCCGAGCCCGCCGCACGCGGTGCACGCGCCGAACGGCGAGTTGAACGAGAAGTGCCGCGGCTCCAGCTCCGGCAGCGAGATGCCGCAGTCGGGGCAGCCGTACCGCTCCGAGAACATGCGCGATCGCCTGGCGGCCGTCTCGTCCACCAGCACGACTTCGACGATCCCCTCCGCGGTTTTCAGGGCGGTCTCCAGCGAATCGGTCAGGCGGCCGCGGTCGTCGGCGCGCACGACGAGGCGGTCCACGATCACCGCGATCGTGTGGTTGAGCTTCTTGCTCAGCTTCGGCGGGTCCGCTAGCTCGGCCGGCTTGCCGTCGACGTACGCGCGCACGAAGCCCTGCTTCCGCGCGGCCTCGAACAGCTCCTTGAACTCGCCTTTCCGCTGCCGCACCAGCGGCGCGAGAATCTCGACGCGCGTGCCCTCCGGCCAGGTGAGGATCGTGTCGGCGATCTGGCTGGCGTTCTGCCGGCCGACTTCGTTCCCGCAGTTGGGGCAGTGCGGCGTGCCGGCGCGCGCGTACAGCAGCCGCAGGTAATCGTAGATCTCGGTGACGGTCCCGACGGTCGAGCGCGGGTTGTGGCCCGCGGTCTTCTGCTCGATGGATATCGCCGGCGAGAGGCCTTCGATGGAATCGACGTCCGGCTTCTCCATCAGCCCCAGGAACTGGCGAGCGTACGCCGACAGCGATTCGACGTACCTTCGCTGGCCCTCGGCGTAGATGGTATCGAAAGCGAGCGAGGATTTCCCGGAGCCGGACAGGCCGGTGATGACGGTCAGCTTGTCGCGGGGGATGGTGACGTCGATGTTGCGGAGGTTGTGCTCCCGCGCGCCCCGAACGACTAGAGATTCCTCGGCCATAGCCATTTAAGTTCGCGGATTGCGGGCTTCGATTCAACTGACGGAACAACGGGTAACGCACAACGCGCCCCGCTTTTTTTCTTGGGCCGGCTTCGACCCGACAGCTAGATTAGGCCGTCTTCAACGCCGGGATTCCAGACTGATGGCGCATACCGATGCGGTGGTGGTGCTGACGACCGTTGCCAACGAAGAGGAAGGGCTCAAGCTCGTCCGCGCTCTGCTCGACCAGCGCGTCATAGCCTGCGGCACTCTCCTCCCCGGCGCCCGGTCGCTGTACCGCTGGGAAGGCAAGATCGCCGACGAGCGCGAAGTCGTGATCCTGCTCAAGACGCGGTCCGGGACGATCTCCGCGCTGGAGAAAGCCTTCGGCGAGCTGCACCCGTACAAGGTCCCCGAGCTCCTCGTGCTCGCGGTGGACGCCGGGCTGGAGAAGTACATCTCCTGGATCGCCGACGAGACCAGCCTGGCGATAGTGTGAGCAGGCGCGGGATCGCGGTCGCGGTGCTCGGCGTCTGGGTGGTCGCCGTCGCGCTGCTGGTCTCCCGCAGGATCAATCGCGACCCGGTCGAGGTGCTCGCGATCGCGGCGCTGCGCATCCAGCCGCGCAGCCTGTACTACATGATCGAGCACGAGGGCGCGGTGGTGGGCGCCGCCTCGTCGGAAATCGACACTCTCCCGACCCGCATCATCGCGACCGACTACCTCGAGGGCGTTCTGCCCGTCGCGGACAGCACGGTCGAGCTGAGACTGCGCGCCCGCTCGACCTTCACCCGCGCGCTCTCGTTCCAGGAGATCCGGATTCTGGTGGAGCCGGTCGGCGACTCCATCACCGTCGTGATCCGGCGCGTGTCCGACGAATCCCTGCAAGTCACCGGCGATCGGCGCGGGACCGCGCTCGGCACCCAGGAGATCGCGGCGCGGGATCCCGTGTTCATGCCGCAGTGGGCGGCCCTGCCCCTCATGCTCGTCGAGGACCCGCGCGCCGGCGCGAGCAGGACCGTGCGCATCCTCGACCCGCGCACGCGCATCGCGCGAGAGATCGCGGTGCGCATCGCCGCGGAATCGCTGTTCGTCGTGGTGGACAGCGCCCACTTCGACACGACCGCCCGAACCTGGGTTCCGGCGCTGCGCGACACCATCCGCGCCTGGCGCGTGACGGGCGAGGGACTGCCGCC
>JANLGX010000389.1 GCA_024654005.1 Gemmatimonadaceae bacterium
GCCCGCGCTTCCGCGTCCCTGCACGAGATACGCGGCGAGAGACCACGGCGCACCCGCGAAGCCGAGCAGCGCCGCGCGCCCGGCCAGCTCGCGCTGGACGATCCCGAGCGCTTCGATCACCTCCGGCGCGATCTGGTCCGCGTCGGGCTCTGCGAGCGCATCGACGTCGGCCGCGGTGCGCACGGGCTTCGCGATCACGGGGCCGGGGTCGAATCGGACGGAGACTCCGAGCGCTCCGACGGGGCTCATCAGGTCGGCGAAGATGATGGCGCCGTCGAGCGGGAAGCGGGCCAGCGGCTGCAGTGTCACTTCGGCCGCCAGCGTCGCGCTGCCCGATAGCTCCTCGAAGCTGTGGCGCTCGCGCAGCGCGCGGTACTCGGGCAGGTAGCGCCCGGCCTGGCGCATCACCCACACCGGTCTCCGGTCCGTCGCTTCGCCGTGCAGCGCGCGAATCAGGCGATCGTTCATTGAGCGGCTTCCTCGCCTGCCGCGACAAACCGGTACCCGATCCCGCGCACGGTATGGAAGAAGCGCGGCTGCTCCGGGTCGGGCTCGAACCGCTTGCGCAGGCGCGCGATGAAGTTGTCGATCGTGCGCGAGGATGGCAGCACGTCGTCGCCCCATACTCTCTCGAGGATCTCGTCGCGCCACACGACCTCGCCTTCCCGCTCGACGAGAACTTTCAGGATCATTGCTTCCTTCTGGGTCAGAATCTGGTCGCGGCCGTCGAACGATCGCCCGCGGAAGCTGCGGAAGTCGAACTCGTTTCCGCCGAAGCGCGCGACGGGCTCGAGCGCAGTCATCGCGTCGTAGCGCAGGCGCCGGCGCAGGATCGCGCCGACGCGCAGCAGCAGCTCCCGCAGCTGGAACGGCTTGGGGAGGTAGTCGTCGCCGCCGACCTCGAGTCCGCGGATGCGGTCACCGCCGCCGCCCTTGGCCGTGAGGAACAGCACGGGCGTGTCCCGCCCCTCGCGCCGCGCCATCTGACACACGGTGAATCCGTCCATCCCGGGAAGCATCACGTCGAGGATCACGAGGCCGTACTCGTGCCGACGGATCCTGTCGAGCGCCACGCCGCCGTCGTTCACGACCTCGACCGCGTACCCCTCGGCCTCGAGGTTCTCGCGAATGCCGCGCGCGAGGTTGATCTCGTCTTCCACCACCAGGATGCGCGGCGAGCTGGCGCTCACTCGCGCCCCCCGGCCGAAGGCCAGGTCACGGTGAAGCGTGCACCGCCGCCGGGCCCCGCGCTCTCCGCGGTGACGCGTCCGCCGTCGAGCTCGACGTAGCGCGAGACCAGATACAGTCCGAGGCCGGTCCCGCTCGCGCGCGCGGGTCCGTCGCCGTCCACCCGATAGAACTTCTCGAACAGGCGCGCTGCCTCGTGCGGGGGAAAGCCCGCGCCATCGTCGCGCACTTCGAGCTGAACCCAGGTGTCGGCCTCGGAGCCGCGCACCGTGACTCGCCGCCCTCCACTCGCGGCGCGAATCCCGTTGTGCAGCAGGTTGCGCAGCACCGTGCGCACGCCCTCCGGGTCCGCCCAGATCGCGAGCGACTCGGGAACGTCGGTGTGCAGCGTCACTTCCTGCTCGGCCGCCTGCTCGCGCAGTTCGTCCACGACTGCGCGAACTGACTCCGCCAGCGGGACGCGCTCCGGCGCCGAGCGGGTCTCGGTGGCGGCGAGCCGCGACGCGTCGAGGATGTTGGCGATCATCCGCTGCAGCCGACCAAGATCGGCGAGCAGTCGCTGCACGAGCTCCGCTCGCCGCTGCGCGGGCGGATCGCGCAGCGCGAGCGTCTCCACTGACAGGCGGACGCTCGCGAGCGGGCTCTGCAGCTCGTGCGAGACCGCAGCGAGAAAGTCGTCCTGCCGATACCGGAGCCGCGCCTGCTCCCGAAGCGTGCGGTAAACCACAGCCATCGCGGCGAGGAGCACGGCCAGAAAGAACGCGCCCTCCCACGCGTACCGGTTGAGCCGGCGGGCGCGCGCCGACTCCAGCCGCGCGAGAACGCCCGGCGCCACGCGCACCGTGGTCGAATCCGCCGACAGCGTAAGCGAGGGGTAGATTCGCTGCACGTCACGCCAGGGCACGCCGGAGCCGAGCAGCGAGCGGGCCGACTCCGCCTGTGCTTCGTACGCCTCGCGCAGCTCGGCCTGGACCCGGGCCGTGTATCGCACTTCGTCGGCCATCCAGTACACCAGCTGCGCGCTGCTCACCGCGAGCAGCGCGAGGAATCCTATCTGGAGCGGGCGCGTGTACTGACGGGCTCGACGAGCGCGCGGTGTCACGCCTCGTCTTCCACCGGCTCGAAGAAGGCGCTGCCGGCGCTCAACATCGCCTGGTGCAGCTCGCGCGCGAGCTCGGGCTCGCTGTTCTGGAAGAAAGCCTCCACCGCGGCCGGTCCCGCCTGGAACGCCAGATCGCGCAAGCCGACCGAAGGCACATGCGCGAAGCGCCGGGCCAGCGTCTCCGCCCACCGGCGAATCGAATCGCGCTCCTGCTCGCCCAGCCCCGCGAGGTCGCGCTCGAACAGCCGCTCCACTCCCTCCAGTGCGGTGCGCTGGTAGCGCAGGCGCATCTGCGCGATCATCGGGCCGATCAGCCGCTCCTCGGCGTGACGCCGCAGGTCGGTCAGCGCTTCGTCCACGATCGCGCGCGCATCCGCGAACTCGAGCAGGATCCGGCCCCGGTCGACGGCCGCTTCATCACTGATGTCGTCCATCCCCAGCCGCGGAACGTCGGCGGCGACGGCGTCTTCCGGCGCGACGTTGGCCGGCACGCCCAGGTCCACCACCAGCGGCGCCTCCCCGGAGGAAGCACGCGCGGCCAGCCGCTCGAGGTCGCCGCGCGAGAGCACGGGCTCGCGCGCCCCTGTGGCGACCACCACCGCTTCGACGTCGTCCGGAGCGGACCGGAATTCGTCGAGCGCGCGGCTCTCGCCACCCACGTCCGCCGCCAGGATCCGGGCCCGCTCCGGCGTCCGGTTGACGATGACGACGCGAGTGCCGGCCGCGGCAAGAGCGCGCGCGCATTGCTCGGTCATCGGCGAGACACCGATCAGCGCGACGCTGCCCGGCGTGCGCTCGATGCGCTCCTGTACGTGCCGCAGCGCTATCTGCGCGAGCGAGACGCGGCCGATCCGGCCTTCGGTGACCGGGCGCACGCGCTTGGCCACCTTCAACGCCTCGGTGAACACGGTGTCGAGCCGTGGACCGAGCAACCCGAGCGCCCGCGACTGCTCGACAGCTTCGCGGACCTGTCCGGTCACCTCGCTCTCGCCGACGCGGGCGGAGTCGAGTCCGGCGGTCATCAGAAAAAGATGCTCGGCCGCTCCCTCTCCCTGCCAAACGCGCAGCGTTTGCTCCGCTTCGCCGGGGTGCGGCTCTCTTCCGGCCAGGGCCGCGAAGGCCTTGCGCCGGCACGCCGCGATCGGCGTCGCGCCGTCGATCGCGAACGCGACCTCCACCCGGTTGCACGTCGCCACGTACACGAGCTCGCGGACTCCGAGCGCGGCGGCGAGTAGCGGCACCCGCTCCGCCCGCTGCTCGCGGGGAATCGTAAACGCGCCGAGGACGTCGGACCGCCGGTGTCGCCACGAGATTCCAACTACGCCTATACGATGCATGCGCCGCTCCATCCAGCGGTTTCGAAGCAGTGAGAAGGGAATCGCCTGCGCACATTGTAGCGCGCGCCCGCCGGTCTGTGTCACAGTCTCGTCATGGCCGCGGAATTTCCGCGAAAGTCCGACACGCAGGTCGGCGGATCCCCGACGGCGTCAGTCCGCGGCCAGCGCCGCGACTGCGTCCAGAAACGCCGGCTCGGCGGCCACGGAGCCGACGCGGATGAAATGCTCACCACCAGCTTCCAGGAAGGACTCCTGTCCACGGATACCGATCTCCTCGATCGTCTCCAGCCCGTCCGTCAGGAATCCAGGCGTGATGACGGCGACGTTGCGTACGCCCCGGAGGGGCAGCTCCTCGAGAAGATCGGCGGTCGCCGGCTTGAGCCACGGCTCGGGACCGAATTTCGACTGATACGCCAGCGTGGCCCGCTCGCGCGGCCAGTCGATCGCTTTCAGGAAAGCGCGCGTCGTGGCTTCGCAATCACGTACGTACGTGCCGCCTTCCCGGCGGTCATACCGGACCGGGATCCCGTGGAACGAAACGACGAGGTGCTGGACGTCGCGCCCGGCTTCCCGCAGCGCGTGGTGCCACTGAGCGGCCATTGCCCGAACGTAGCCAGGGTCGTCCGGCTGCATGAGCCGCTCCACGAGGCGGTCCGCAATTCCGCCGCGGGCGGCTGCTTCGCGGGCGCGGCGGAACGCCGTTCCGGTCGTGGCGTCCGTGCGCTGCGGAAAGAGCGGACACACGATCACCGGCCCCGTGCTCTCGCGGGCCAGCCGCCGCATCACGGTGTCGAGCGACGGCTCACCATAGCGGTAGGCCGCGCTCGCGTGGAAACGGCCGCCCGAGCGCTCCCTGACTCCAGCCACGATCGCTTCGGTCTCGACTCGCAGGGGCGAGCCGCCCGCGCTCCAGATGGACTCGTACTGCTCGGCGACGCGTGCCGGACGCTTGCGGAGCACGATGCCGCGCAGGACCGGCTGCCAGATCCACCGTGGCCAGTCCACGACCGCCGGATCGCTGAGGAACTCGTCCAGGAACTCGCGCACCGCGGCAGCCGTCGGCTCGAGGGGAGTCCCCAGGTTTACGAGTACGAGCTGCGTCGCGTCGCGAGTCGTCACGGTAGCGAACTTAAACCACGGCGACGCATGAATCAGGCATTCACCTACGCCCGTTGCGGGATATCCCGATTGTAGCGGTGCCCCGGCTCGAGCTTCCTTAGCGCGACATCGACGCGCGTCGAGGAAACGGTCGCACGCAGCTTCTCACTTTCTTTATTCGCCTTTCCCCGCGCGGTAGCACATCCCTGAGCGCGGAGACGCTTTCATGAACACCAGGTTTTTTTTGAGCCGGGCGTCCGCCCTGCTGCTTGCTACGGCTTTCGCAGCGGCGTGCAACGGTGACGACGCCACCGGACCCGAGCTGACCGGCGCCAATTTTACCTCGGTCCAGAAAATTCTTACCGAGGACTGCGGCTCCTGTCATGGCGCGTCCTCGGGCCGGTTCTTCATGGTCACACTTGACTCCGCCCAGTTGCATCAATAAAGGTAGGTAAAAATAATGTTTCAAAAAGCAAATACTATGTACAAAATGTTGATGAAGTTGCCAAATTTCTTCAATTACTTATAGAATCTTCTG
>JANLGX010000392.1 GCA_024654005.1 Gemmatimonadaceae bacterium
TCCTCCATCCACTCTTCCTTGAAGCTCCTCGCCTGCTCGACGGGCATCCGCATCGTCATCGTCGAGAACTGCGAGTTGTCTACATCCTGGTTCGCGACCTGCGCGTCCATTGCGACTGCGAGATCGTTGCTCAGGGGGTCGTCGGTTGCCTGTGCTCCACTGTCAACAGTGACAGCCATGATCGTGTGACTCCTTGCGTACATAGGCGTGGGATGGGCACGCGCCTAGCCGGAGTCGGTTGTCCCCCGTGGGGGGCCGTGGTGGCTTTTAGGCGATGTTCCAGCCGCTTTTCAGGGGGGCGTCATGTTCGTCCCACTGGGCGGCGATCTTCTCGGCCGGGCTCAGCTCTGCTGCCCCGGCTGTCTGTGTTGCGGAAGCTACGAAGCCTTCCTCGCGCAGCACGGCCGCCTGCTCGGCGGTCTCGCGTGCGACTTGCCTGGTTGTGTCCGTGAGGTTGTCGGTTACCCGGTCGGATTCCCGGCCTCGGTGGATCAGGTAGAGGGACTCGATCGCGCTGAAGCGGTCCTCGGGGGACCCTTCCACGATCGCTCTTTTCTGGAGGGGGAACTGTTCGGCGAGCGCTGCTATGTCCTGGCTGGCGATGAAGTCGCCGATGTCGGGGTGGCGGGCCGCGAGGTCTCTGGCCCGGCCGTCGAAGTCGGCGGTTTCCGCTTGCGCCATCGCCGGACGCACCTGCTCGGTCATCTCGCTGACAGCGTCGCGTTTCGCGATCTCGATCCGCAAGCCCTCGGCAAGAACCGGGTCCACGTCCTGTAGGGCATGGATGCCGAGGTAGACGAGCGTGTTGTCGCCTGCGGCGTACGCCTGCTGGATCGCCGGCAGGATCGCCGTCGGGTTCTCCGCGAAGTGGTCCTGGATCGCGGCGGCGTCGTACTGCGTGGTTTGCGGGGCGGTCTGTTCCCGCACCTGCTCGACCTGGCGGCGTAGCTCGCCGATCTCGTTCGCCTGCTGCCCCCGGAAAGCCTCAAGCTCCCGGTAGGCGGCGGCGAGATCGTCATTCGACTTGAACTTGCCGAGGATCAGCTCTGGTGTCGGCGCGGGCTCCGGCTCTGCTTCCGCCGGGGCCGCCTCGGGGTCGGGAGGGGTTTCGTCGTCTGCCGGGACGAACCGGCCTTTCTCGTCACGCGGGCGCTCGTCCGCGGTGGCGGCCTCCGTCGTGGCAGGCTCCTCCGGTGCGGTGTCGGCGTTGTCCGCTGTGTCCGCCGTGGTCTCTGCCGCGTTGTTCTCCGTGATCGCCGCGATACGCGCGTCGTCACCGGGCAACGCGAACTCGTCAACGTCGGACTCTTCGTTCCAGAAACCGCTCACTCCTTCGTCGCCTCCTTCGGCTTCGGCTTGGGCTTCCGCTTCGACTTCGGCTTGGGCTTGGGCTTCGCGGGCTGCGCCGGAGTCAGACCCGCTTTCAGGAACCTCCAGAAACCGCTCAAGTCGTCGCCTCCTCGGCGTGCGAGTCAGGGTTACTCGACCCGTACCAAGCCACAGCCTCAACCGCGGCCGTCTTCTGGATCTTGGCGGGCTTCTTCTTCGGCTTCGGCCTCGCGTACTCTGCGACGGGGTTCTCACGGAGAGCGTCCCGCACAGCGTCGAGCGCGTTCGCGAGCCGCTTGGTGGAGTAGCCGCCGGTGGTGTCGAGCACCGCCAAATACTCGGTTACAGCGTCACTCAAGGTCATCGTGTTCCTCCTCGGTTCGTGCCATGTCGGCGCGTAGCTGCTCGGCGTCGAAGAACGGCTGGTTGAGCAGCCGTGCGATGCCTTTCCAGTAGCCACGCTTGTAGTCCAGGTCGGAGTCCGCGAACGTGCCGGGGCTCTCGTAGAGCTGCCTGCCGAGGTTCTCGTAGTAGGCGGTGCGCTGCCCGATCGCCCACTGCTTGAGGGCGGCGAACGCCGGGTGCGCCTGAAGTTCGGCGCGGAGTGCGCGCAGGTCAAGGTCATCGTCGGGTGCTACGTCATCCGGCATTGTTGACTCCGCCGCTCATCGAGAGCTGCCGGGCCATCGGTGTCGCCCCGCTCAAGGAGGC
>JANLGX010000394.1 GCA_024654005.1 Gemmatimonadaceae bacterium
CTCCGCTTCGGCCCCGACGACTTCAGGCGCAAGACCCTGGACGGGCTCGGCGACGACTGGCCCATCTCGTACGACGACCTCGCCCCGTACTTCGACGAGGTCGACAGGATCGTGGGCATCTACGGCAGCCGCGAAGGTATCCCGAACGAGCCCGACGGGATCTTTCATCCGCCGCCGGCGCCGCGGTGCTACGAGTTGCTGGTCAAGAAATCGTGCGACAACCTGAACGTCACCTGTATCCCCGCGCGCCGCTCGGTGATCACGCAGCCGCTCAACGGGCGGCCCGCGTGTCACTACTGCGGCCAGTGCAGCCGCGGCTGTACGACTCGATCCAACTTCTCCAGCCCCGACGTCTTCATCGCTCCGGCGCTGGCCACGGGCAAGCTGACGTTGCTCACCAACGCCATGGTCCGCGAGGTGACGACCGCGCCGAACGGCCTGGCCACGGGCGTGTCGTACGTCAACAAGCTCACGGGCGAGGAGCTGCAGGCGCGCGGCCGCGTCGTCGTGCTCGCCGCGAGCGCGCTCGAGTCGGCGCGTATCCTCATGAACTCGAAGTCGTCACTGTTCCCGCAGGGGCTAGCCAACGGCAGCGGCACCCTTGGCAAGTACATCACCGACACCACCGGCAGCGACGTGGCCGGCTACATCCCAGCGATGGAGAATCACGTCCCGCACAACGAGGACGGCGCGGGCGGTATGCACGTGTACATGCCGTGGTGGCTGGACAACAGCAAGCTCGATTTCGCCCGCGGCTACCACATCGAGGTGTGGGGCGGCATCCGCGCGCCGGGCGCGGGCTTCATGGGCGGAATTCACCGCTACCCGGGAGGCGGCGGCTACGGCAAGCAGCTCAAGGACGACTACCGCAAGTATTACGGCGCGACAATCGGCTTCTCCGGCCGCGGCGAGATGATTCCGAACGACGACTCCTACTGCGAGATCGACCCGAACGTCGTGGACCGCTTCGGGATTCCGGTGCTGCGCTTCCACTGGAAGTGGAGCGAGCACGAGATCAACCAGGTGAGACACATGCAGGAGACCTTCCGCGCCCTCGTAGCCGATATGGGCGGGCAGGTCTTCTCGCCGATGCCCACGAAGGAGCAGGACTACAACATCGCGACCGGCGGGCAGATCATTCACGAGCTGGGCGGGACGCGCATGGGACACGATCCGAAGACCTCGGTGCTGAACTCGAACTGCCAGGCGCACGACTGCAGGAACCTGTTCGTGGCCGACGGCGGTCCGTTCGTGTCGCAGGCGGACAAGAACCCGACGTGGACGATCATCGCGCTCGCCTGGCGCACGTCGGACTACATCCGCGACCAGATCAAAGCGAGGGCACTATGAGCGACGTGACCCGCCGCGACGCGGTCAAGGCGATGGCGGCGCTTCCCTTCGCGCTGGCGTGGGATCTCACTCCCCCGCAACTCGAGCGCGCGGGGGGCGCGTTCGCGACCGATGCACAGAGCTACGCTCCCACGTTCTTTACCAGCAGTGAATGGGAGACCGTGCGGACGCTGGTGGACTACATCATCCCGCGCGACGAGCAGTCGGGCAGCGCGACGGAGGCGAAAGTCCCGGAGTACATGGACTTTCTGTTGTCCGACAAGGACGCGTCCGAGTCGAGCAAGGTGGCCATGCGCGGCGGGCTCGGCTGGCTCGACTTCGAGTGCCGCGAGCGGTTCGGCGCGACGTTCGTCCGGTGTACGGACGAGCAGCGGCGCGTCGTGCTCGATGACGTCGCCTGGCCCGCGCGCGCGAAGCCGGAGCACAGCCACGGCGCGGCTTTCTTCACCCGCTTCCGCGATCTCACCGCCGGCGGATTCTTTTCCAGCGCGATGGGCTGGCAGGACGTGCGCTACGTGGGCAACGTGTTCAACCCGAACTGGCAGGGCTGCTCCGCCGAAGCGATGGCGAAGCTCGGTGTGTCGCAGGATCTCATGCGCACGCGCGTCCCGGTCCAGTGAGTAGTGGACGGCTCGGCGTAGGCCTCGTCGGAAGCGGCTTCAACGCGCGCTTCCACATCCAGGCGTTCGCGGGCGTGCGCGACGCCGATGTGGTCGGGGTGTGGAGCCCGAACAGGAAGAACGCGGCCGCCACGGCCGCGTACGCCCGCGCGCTCGAGGTGGGCGACACGAAGCCGTTTCGGTCGATTCGCGAGATGGTCGCCGATCCGGCCATCGACGCGATCTGGCTGTGCGGCCCCAATCACGCGCGTCTCGCCAACGTCGAGGACATCGTCTCGACGATCGAGCGGGGAGAGGGCGAGCTGCGCGGGCTCGCGTGCGAGAAGCCGCTCGCCCGGAATGTGGCCGAAGCGAAGAAGGTCGCCAAGCTCGCCGCGCGCGTCGGGTTGAACACCGGTTATCTCGAGAACCAGCTTTTCGCGCCCGACATCACGCGCGGCCGCGATCTGATCTGGGCGCGCGGCGCCGCGCTCACGGGCCGCCCGTACCTCGCGCGCGCCGCTGAGGAGCACAGCGGTCCGCACATGCCGTGGTTCTGGCAGGGGACCCTGCAGGGCGGCGGGGTGCTGAACGACATGATGTGCCACTCGGTCGAGGTCGTGCGCCATCTGCTGACCAAACCGGGGGCGCAACGCTCGTCCATTCGCCCGGTGCGCGTCACGGGGCATGTCGCCTCGCTCAAGTGGACGCGGCCCCAATACGCCAAGCGTCTGCGGGCCAAGATGGGCAAGGAAGTGGATTATCGGCGGCGTCCCGCCGAGGACTTCGCGCGCGCCACGATCGAATACGAGGCGAACAGCGGTGAGAGGCTGATCGGCGAAGTCACCACGTCCTGGAGCTTCGTCGGCGCGGGGCTGCGGCTGTCGGCGGAGCTGCTCGGCCCCGAGTACTCGATGTCGTGGAACACGCTCGACAGCGGGCTCAAGCTTTTTTTCAGCCGCGAAGTGCGCGGAAGAGCCGGAGAAGACCTGGTAGAGAAGCAGAACGCCGAGATGGGGTTGATGCCCGTCGTGGCCGACGAAGCGGCGGCGTACGGCTACACCGCGGAGGACCGGCACTTCGTGAGGGCGTTCCTGCGCGGGGAAGAGCCGATGCTGACGTTCGAGGACGGAGTGGAGGTCATGCGGATTCTGATGACTGCATATATGAGTGCGGCTAGAGGAAAGACGTTGGACTTTCCGCCCCGAGGGCTGGATTCCTTCGTGCCGGACGTGGCGCGCGGAAAGTGGCGACCGCGGTGAACTACGCTGCGTCCTGCGTGCTGCGTGCTGCGTCTTAGAAAGATCTGGGCGACCGACGGTTCAGCGTTACCCACTGGCTTTGGAAGGACTACGGATTGCGCGGTTACGTTCCTCGGGAATGGCGACAAGCAGGATCCGGCATATACGACTCAGAATGGCGGACTGACTCTCGCAAATCTGCGGCGCAAGCACGTGCCTGGATGCGTAATACCAGTGGCGACACTCTCGCGCCGAGCCAAGAGCGTATTCGAATAGCCGTACGCGATCGCGGCCGGAGCTCCTGCTGTACCCCTCGGAGATGTTCGCTCCAATCGATCCGGCCGCTCGATACAGCTGCGAGGCGATCGGACCGGTCGTCGAGTGTTTCCTGACGACTTGTGTATCGGGCCATGCCGTATCGAGCAAGTCAAGCGACAGCCGGTAAGCGGCCATTCGACGAAGCGGGTCGCCGGCACCTATGAACCTCAACTGATCCGCAAAAGGGCCGACCCGTTCGATCTCCATCACCAATCTTACGAAGCCAGGCCCCGGCACCCGCAAGCGCTAGTGGTGCAACGCAATCACTCCAACGCCCAGATCTTTCTAGGACGCAGCACGCAGCACGCAGCACGCAGCGTAGTTAAGCCGCCTGTCTGGTCTGAGCCGGACGGAACAACAAAGCGAAAACAACGAGGATAACAGCGGCACCGACAGCGGGGACCATCCAAATTGCACTCCAGTCATGCCCTCCAGGCACCGCGTACCTCTCCACCACGCGCCCCGACGCCCACGCACCGATGAAATTCCCAACTCCCATCGTCACGAACGCGATGAAACCCTGCGCGGCCGCCCTGATCCGCACTCCCGCCTGCTGATCCACGTAAATCTGCCCCGTCACGAAAAAGAAATCGTAGCACACGCCGTGCAGCAGGATGCCGAGATACAGCATCCACACGTTCGCGCCAAGGCCGCCGTTGGCGAACAGGAAATAGCGCGCCGCCCACGCCGCCATGCCCACGAGCATGATCTTCTTCACGCCCAGCCGGACGAGGAACCACGGCATCAGAATCATGAACGCGATCTCCGACATCTGGCCGAGCGTCATCTTGCTCGCCGGCTCCGGCAGGCCGATCTCGTTCAGGAACAGGTTCGTGAACGCGTAGTAGAACTGCAGCGGGATGCACAGCAGGAACGACCCCACCACGAACACGGCGAACGAACGGTCGCGCATCAGCGACAGAGCATCCAGCCCCAGCACGTCCCGCACCGACAACGGGCGGCCCGCGGAGCTCGGCGGTGTGTGCGGCAATAGGAAAGCGAAAGCCGCCAGTACCAGCGACGCGCC
Organism: Gemmatimonadaceae bacterium; assembly: GCA_024654005.1. GTDB lineage: Bacteria > Gemmatimonadota > Gemmatimonadetes > Gemmatimonadales > Gemmatimonadaceae > JACDCY01. The sequence goes on from JANLGX010000394.1 coordinate 4,536, forward strand.
GGCCGCGATCCGCATCGGCACCGCGGTCGCCTCCAGCCCGAGCTGCCCGACCAGAATCCCCGCGACGATCCACCCGATCGTCCCCAACACGCGGATCCGCGGAAATTCCTTCGCCGAGCTCGCCACGTTCGCGAACGAGATCGAGTTGGACAGCGCCAAAGTGGGCATGTAGCACAGCGCGTACACGATCAATACGGGATAGAACGTCCCGAAGTCCGCCAGCGTCGACGCGTACCACAACAGCACCGCCCCGCCCACGTGCAGCGCGACCAGCATCCTCTCGGTCGCGAAGAACCGGTCGGCGACCATACCCACGAAAAACGGCGAGACCATCGCCGCGATCGCCAGACTGCCGTACGCGAGGCCGATCTGCGTGCCGTCGAAGGCGAGCGTGGTCCCGAGATACGTGCCCAGCGTGACGAACCAGGCCCCCCAGATGAAGTACTGGAGGAACATCATCACCGACAGCCGGACGCGTACGGTCATGGCAGCACCCTTATGCGGATGTTACGGAACTCGACCCGATCACCGTGGTCCTGCAACCCGATGTGTCCCTGCGGCGCCCTGCCGTACAGCGGCATTGACGCGAACTTGCTCGCCCGCACCCGCGCCTCCCACTCGGGGGAGCCGAGCTCGTATTCCACCACCTTCACGCCGTTGAGCCAATGCTCGATGTGGCTTCCGTTCACGAGCAGCCGCACGGCATTCCATTCGCCCGTCGGACGCGCCACGCCGCGCCTGGCCGGATACAGCGCGAAGTTCGATCCGGCCGAAGTCAGTTCCGACTTCCCGTCCGCGTGGCGCTCGTCGTCCAACACCTGCATCTCGCTCGCGCTCTGCCAGATGTAGTTCCCTTCCTCGGTCGCCCGGTAAAAGATCCCGCTGTTGCCGCCGGGAGCGACCTTCCACTCGAGCCGCAGGTCGAAGTTGCGGAACTGCTCCCGGGTGATGATGTCGCCGGCGCCCGCGGTTACGAGCGTGAGCGAGCCGTCCACCACCTGCCAGCCGTCGGGCAGCGCCGGCTTCCGGTAGCCGCGCCACGCGTCCAGGCTGCTCCCGCCGAAAAGAGACTGCCAGCCTTCAGCGCGCTCGGCGGCCGTCAGCACGGTCCCGGCGTCGCCGGAAGCTCCGGGGGTCATTGTGCACGCCGAGAGGAGGGCACCGATAGCTCCCGGAAGGATCACGGCCGACTGCATGATTTTGCGATTCATGGATATCGGGTAGGAGGCGCGGCCAAGTTACGACTCCGGAGGCGGCGCCGTAAGCAGGCGGTCGCGCACCGGATTCTGTCGGCGGTTCCGGCCCGCGTGTGATTACGAGCCGTTCCTCAGGCGGCGCCCGAGCGACCCCGTGACGTCTCGAACATCTCGAGCCGCTCGATCAGCTCGTGCGCCTTGTCTCGCGCCTCCTCCACTTCATCGGTGACGAGCCGCAACGTCGCCTGCGCCTCGCCGTCGTCTATTCTGGGACGGGCGGCGCTCACCTCGTTCAGGATGTTTCGCAGCCGAACGTCCAGGTCGCGAACCACCTCGCGGATCGCCGCATCGAGGGATGCCAGGCGCGCGCTCGCCACTTCGCTCACCAGCGCCCCCTCGCGCGTGCTGAGCGACCTGTGCTCGGCGCTCACGTCCCGCGCGATCATCAGCACGCGCTCCTCGCCGTCCTCGGGAGGGAGCGGCACCAGCGTGCCTGCGAGCCAGCCCTGGTTGGCGTACGTAGAGCGGTACGCGAGCTTGAACGCCACCTGCTCTCCGGTGCATGCCGCGTCGAGCTCCCGCGACCACTCGTCCTTGTGCTCCCGGTCGACGACGTCGCCGAACCGGGTTCCCACGAGCTCGCGTATCGGGAACGTGGTCCTCTCCGCGAACACCTCGCTCGCGCGCTGGATCCGTCCGTCCCGGTCGAGGACTACGACCATGTCGGAGGCCGCATTGAGGATGGCCCGGTGGCGCGCCTCCGATCTTCGCATGGCGCCGAGCAGCGACTCCTGCAGGTGGAGGGTGAGACCGAGGAGGATTCCGACGACGATCGTCGACAGAACCGCGAATGAGATGGAGCCACGGAAGGAGGAGCCCGAGAAGAACGTGGGCAGTACGATCGCGCCCGTGGCGTGACCGAAGCTGATCGTCGCAAACCCGAGCCATGCGACGACCGCCACCAGCCCGGCTTTGAGCGTCGGCAGCGACGCCGCCGCAGTCATGACGAGCAACACGTAAAAGGCGCTCGAGAACCAGCGGGCGCCTCCGAGATAATAAGTCGCGACCGTCAGCAGAACAGCATTGAAACAGTATGAGGCGGTTTGCACCCACTCGGCTCGCTGCAGCGTGGATGCGGCGGCGCCGGTGCGCGACGCCACCCAGATGCCGCCTATCCACGGTACGAGCAGCGCCGGAACCTCCCAGCGCACGTAGCCGAGCGCCGCCGCCACGGCCGCGACCGCGAGGAACACGGAGAGGGTCCAGATGCGTCGCTTGGTCATGGCGGACGACGACGGGTATTCCGGCGCAAGTATCGATGGATCGCGCCGTGGAACGACCTGCCGCTCGGGAGCGTACCCCGGATGAAGCAGCGATTCCAGCACGGGCCAGTGTTTCATCGTTCGTGCACGTTAGGGGAGGTGACGCAAGAACCTGACGTACGACCGATGGGCCACGTAACAGCATGGGGTCTCGGGGTTTGGCGCGCTCGCCGCGTAAACACGCGCCTCCGGTAGGGACCCTTCTCAGCCAGGAGCTGCCATCCCCCTCGCGTCCTAGTACGGCTGTTGCTGTTAGCGGGTACATCACTTCGGACTCGACGGAGGCGGCGTGCGGCTGGGAAGACGGAGCACCAACATCGAAGACAGGCGGGGGATGCGGATGGGCCCGGCGGTGGGCGGAATCGGGGGGATCGCCGTGCTGCTGATTGCGCTCTTCCTCGGCGTGGACCTTGGCGCGCTGCTCAACTCGGCGCCAGAAGCAGTCCCCTTGTCGCCGGCCGACTCCGCCGCGCTCGCCAACGATCCAACGTATGACCATGTCGCGAGGGTGCTCCGCGACACCGAAGAAACGTGGAACGAGATCTTTAGGGCGAACGGCGCGGATTACGCGGAGCCGGGAACCGTCGTCTTCACCGACATGACTTCCTCCGCATGTGGAACGGGGCAGGCCGCGATGGGGCCGTTCTACTGCCAGCTCGACCGAAAAATCTACATCGATCTGGGTTTTTTTGAAAAATTGAGAAATCGCTTCGGTGCTGACGGAGATTTCGCGCAGGCCTACGTGATCGCGCATGAAGTCGGTCACCATGTGCAGAATCAGCTCGGCATCTCCGAGCGCACTGCCGCGCAGCGCCAGCGGAGCGGCGAAGCCGAGTCGAATCAGCTATCGGTGATGCAGGAGCTGCAGGCCGATTGCTTCGCGGGGATCTGGGCCAACAACGCCAATCGCTCACGCCAGATTCTCGAGGCGGGCGACATCGAGGAAGGTCTGAACGCCGCGGCTGCAATCGGTGACGACCGGATTCAGCGGCAGACGCAGGGGACAGTCGTGCCGGAGAGCTTCACTCACGGCAGCTCGCAGCAGCGGGTCCGCTGGTTCAGGCGCGGGATCGAGAGCGGCGACGTCGAGGCCTGCGACACGTTCAATGCAAGGGCGCTATGACTCGATCCGCGCGAAGTCTGGCGCGGACCGGCGTGTGTGTCTCTCTCCTGGTGGGGGCGACGGCGGCGGCCTGCGCGCCTCGCTCTACCAGAGAGGACATTCCGCCGGGAACCGCCGCGACACTCCGCGTGGAAAACCAGGCCTTCCTGGACGTAAACGTGTACGTCCTGCGCTCCGGACAGAGAACCCGTCTGGGGACAGTCACGGCGCTCACCACGCGCACGTTCGTACTGCCGAGAACCATGGTCGGCACCGCGACGACCGTTCGATTTCTCGCTGATTTCATCGGGAGCAATCGCGCGCCGGTGAGCGAGGAAGTGGTGGTATGGGAGGGTGACGAGATCGAGCTCAGAGTCCCTCCGGGATGAACTTCCGCAGCTCGTCGCGCAGCTGGCCGGCGTCGCGGAAGTGGATGACGTGCATGCCGGCGCGCGCCGCCGCCTCCGCATTGAGGGGACGATCGTCGATCATGAGGACCCTGGCCGGGTCCCGCTGAACTAGATCGAGGGCGATTCGGAATATCGCGGGCGCGGGCTTCATGACGCCCAGGTACGACGAGCACACGTAGATGCTGAACCATTGCCGCAGGCCGAACTTCTCCAGGCGGAACTGGTTGAGCTCGCGTGATTCGTTGTTGAGCGTGCCCAGCAGGTAGCGGCCCGTGGCGGCTACGCCCGCGAGCACATCGAGCGTTCCGTCGATGGGCCGCGATTGCTCGAACATGAAATCCTTGAACGATTCCGGCGGGAAATCCCGCGGGCGGCAGAACACCGTTTGCTCCAGGTACTCGTCGAGAGTGATCTGTCCGGTCTCGAGCTCGGTGACCGCCATCGCGTGCCGTTGTCCGTAGTCGTCGCGATCGAGCGCGAACCTTTCAGCGGCGCGCTCGCGCGCGGCGGTGTCCCACCCATTGGTGAGGACCACGCCGCCGATGTCCCAGAAAATCGTGGTTATGTCCATGTGCGGTTAGGATTCGGTGATGCAGCCTGAGCGCGACACGTCTCCCACCGGGACGACGCAGCCAACCGAAGCGTGCACGGTTTGGACCGTTGGCCACTCAAAGCTCAGTGAAGCCGATTTTCTGGCTCTGCTGGGCGCGTACCGCATCGAAGCGCTCGTCGACGTCAGGCGATTCGCCGCGTCGAAGCGATACCCGCACTTCAACGAATCGGCGCTGCAGGCTTCGCTCGCCAGCCGGAGCATCGAATATCTCGGGCTTCCCTCACTCGGCGGGCGGCGGACGCCGCTTCCAGACTCGCCCAACACCGGCTGGCGGAACGAGAGCTTTCGCGGCTACGCCGACCATATCGCCACCGCCGCATTCGCCGGCGGGATGCGCGAGCTCCGCGCGCTCGCCGAGCGGAGGCGGACCGCGATCATGTGCGCCGAGGCGGTGTGGTGGCGTTGCCACCGGTCGCTCATCTCCGACGTCCTGAAAGCGGAGGGCTGGAGAGTCGTCCACATCCTCAACGATAAGTCGTCGAGCGAGCACCCGTATTCCTCGCCCGCGCGGATCATCGAAGGAAAGCTCGCATATCCAGCCGACCAGCTCTCGCTCGGCGAGTGATCCGCGTGCAACTCGAAGCTGGAGGCTACTAGCTGGTAGCTCGCAGCTTGGCTGTTCCATGTGGCAGTTAAACGAACCCCTTCTGGATCTCCTCCAACGCCGCGGCACCGGGACACAGCTCCTCGAATGGTATCCCCGACAGCGGACGCTCGACCGTCTGCATCGTCGCGTGCATGTCGGCCGACGCGGGATCGACGTACAGTAGTCCGGTGACCACCTCGCCCGAATGCTCGCGCTCGCGCAGATACGAGTACACGCCGTCCCGGTCGGTCGGATCGTAGCTCTCCGGGATCTTGCGGAAGCGCACCGTGCTCCCGTCGTGCAGCGTCACCGTGCTCACCGAGCCCGGCTCGTACGACGTCGTGATCTCGCGCTGAATCGGGACGAAATCGGTCGCGACCGGCGCCGGCACGAAGTCCGCTTCCAACAGCGGCAGGGCGTGCTCGCGCGTGTACAGGTAGCTCTTTGTCGACCCTTCGTGATCGTTGAACGCGACGCACGGCGAGATGACGTCCACCAGCGCGAAGCCGCGGTGCTGGATCCCCGCCTTCAGGATCGGCACGAGCTGCGCCTTGTCGCCCGAGAAGCTGCGCGCCACGAACGTCGCGCCGAGCGTGAGCGCCAGGAAAACCGGATCGATCGGCGGGCTCACGTTCTCGACCCCGCGCTTCGACTTGGTGCCCACATCGGCTGACGCGGAGAACTGTCCCTTGGTCAGTCCGTACACTCCGTTGTTCTCGATGACGTACAGCATGTCCACGTTGCGGCGGATGGCGTGGCACAGCTGCCCCAGTCCGATGGACAGGGAGTCGCCGTCTCCCGACACTCCAATGCAGATGAGCTCGCGATTGCCGGCGTTGGCGCCGGTGGCGATCGCGGGCATGCGGCCGTGCACAGAGTTGAAGCCGTGCGCCTGGCCCATGAAATAAGTCGGCGTCTTGGACGAGCAGCCGATCCCGCTCATCTTCGCCACCCGGTGCGGCTCGATGCTCAGATCGAACGCCGCCTGGATGATCGCGGCGGTGATCGAGTCGTGACCGCACCCGGCGCAGAGCGTGGACATCGCGCCCTCGTAATCGCGGGTAGTGAGCCCGAGCCGGTTCTTCGGCAGCGACGGGTGCCGGACCTTCGGCTTGGAGATGTACGTCATTCCGTCACCGCCGTATCGCCCGCTGCCTGGGGCAGCCTGGCCTCATGCTCCGGCTCCTCCGCCCCGCGCAGCGCCGCCACGACGTCCTCGACGACATCGCGCGCGCTCAGCGGCATCCCGCCGAACGTCCCCACGTGCTCCAGCTTGTCGCGGCAGAAGCCGGTCTCGATGCTCAGCAGCGAAGCGAGCTGTCCGTCGCGGTTCTGCTCGACCACGAAAATCCGGCGATGGCCGCGGATGAACGCGCCGACCTCGGGAACGAACGGGAATCCGCGGATGCGCATGTAATCCACGGGGATACCGCGCTGGCCAAGCAGATCTACGGCTTCGACGACCGCGCGGTGGCATCCGCCGAGCGACACGATCCCCGCGATCGCCCCCGGTGTCGTGCTGACCTCCGGAGCGGGAAGGCTGAGAGCCGCGGTCTCCAGCTTCTTGGTGAGCCGGTGCATCACGTCCGAGTACTCGGCCGCGTCCTCGGTATAGCCACCGTTCCGGTTGTGACCCGAGCCGCGCGTGAAGAACGCGCCCTTGGGGTGCACTCCCGGTAGCGTGCGGGCCGCGACGCCGTCGCCGTCCACGTCCACGTACCGGTGAAACTGCGCGATGTGCTCGAGCTCCTCGGCGAGCAGGACCTTCCCCCGATCCGGCCGATACGCGTCGTCCCACTGCAGCCGCGGCACCATCCAGTCATTCATTCCGATGTCGAGATCCGAGAGCACGAACACCGGGGTCTGAAACCGCTCGGCGAGATCGAAGGCGAGCACGGCGAAGTGGAAGCACTCGGTGGGGTCGGCCGGGAAGAGCAGGATGTGCTTGGTGTCGCCGTGCGACGCGTAGGCGCACAGGAGCAGATCGCCCTGCTGCGTGCGCGTCGGCATTCCGGTGGACGGTCCCGTCCGCTGGATGTCGAAGAACACCGCCGGGACTTCGGCGTAGTACGCGAGCCCGATGAACTCGCTCATCAGCGAGATGCCCGGGCCGCTGGTGGCGGTGAACGCGCGCGCGCCGACCCAGTTGGCTCCGATGACTATTCCCGCGGCGGCGAGCTCGTCTTCCGCCTGGATGATCGCCACACGCGCGCGGCCCGTCTCCGGATCGCGCCGCAGCTTCTGCACGAACGCCTGGAACGCGTCGAGTAGCGACGTCGACGGCGTGATCGGATACCAGGCGGCTACCGTGGCGCCGGCGTAGATGCAGCCGAGCGCGGCGGCGGTGTTCCCGTCGATCAGGATCGAGTCGCGCGTCGCGTCCATCTTCTCGAGGTGCATCGGCAGCGGACAGTCAAAGCTCTCGCGCGCCCAGTCGTAGCCGAGCCGCACAGCCAGGAAGTTGGAGTCGAGCAGGGCTTTCTTCCTGGAGTAGGTCTGAGACAGCAG
>JANLGX010000395.1 GCA_024654005.1 Gemmatimonadaceae bacterium
CGACGAAATCGCCAGCCGCATCAGCAGCGCCTGATGGTCGTACCCGCGGTAGCGCGTGCCCTTGGTATGGAACCCTTCGGGCGTGAACGGCACGTCGAGGTAGACCCACCCGCCCGGCTTCAGCCACGACGCGATGTTCTGCACGGCCTTGATGTCGCCGTCCGGATCCTGCGGATCTTGGTCGTAGTGCCCAAGCCCGATGTGTTCGATGACGCTCAGCCCGATCACCGCATCGAAGGATTCGGCGTCGAACAGCCCCGGATCGCGCACGTCCCCTTTGATCGTGGTGGCCACCTCACAGCGCCGCGCGCGCCAATCCACCCCGACGAGGACGAGATGCGGACTCACGTCCCGTAGATGCTCCAGACACGTCGTCTCGCAGCACCCCACCTCCAAGACGCGGCCGGGGATGGCGATCTGCGGCTTCCACGAGGCCACCGCCAGCGTAAACAGCTGCATCCCGGGGTCGTCGCCAGCGTAGGCCCAGGCCCCCATCAGGACACCAGCCGAGGGTCCACGGCTGCGCGCGTGCGCAACCTCAGGACGTGCGCGTCACGCCACGGCCGGATCTCGCCCGTCCACGCGTTGATCGGATCTTCACTCCGGCCGGTAAGCGCACCAATGCGCCACGCGTTGATCGGCGCGCCCTCTTTCCGAAGCGCCCCGATCATGCTCACGCGGATCCGTTCGGCCATCTGGTGAAAACGCTCCGCGTCCTCAAGCACGGCGTACTCGAATTGCGCCGCTACACCGCGCTCTTTGAACACTACGCCATTCGGCGTCATGCGGGTCTGGAACAGATGCACCTTTTCGGCGAAGATTGACGCCGCTTTCGACGAACGCGCCCAGGCCCCGGCTGCAACCGCAGCGAGGGCCACGAACGCGCCTCTGCGAGTGATACCCATTAGCAGCCCCGCTTCCCCCCGCCCCCGTGCTTGCCGCCCTTCGGCGCACCCTTGGGGGCCATCTTCGGCGGCATCCCCTTCGGCATCGGTCCCTTCATCGCACGCTCCTCTCCATGAAAGCCAGCCGTGCGGCGCAACGCGCGACCGTCCGGCATCCACAACACCACGCGGCGCGAGCCGTCCTCGACCTCGGGCACCAGCACGAGGCGATACTCGTCGCTCACCGCTTCTTGCCCGGCTTCTTCTTCCCGCCCGCGCTCAGCGCCGGATAGACGCCGCTCGTTTGCACCGACTCGCCTGTCTCGATCATCACCAACACCCGCCCCTTTCGGAATCGCACACCCAGCAGTCGACAGCCGTCGAGCCCGAGCAGCTCGCAGAACTGATTGACGCTCAGGGCACGGACCTCAGTAGCCACCCCGCCCCATCCCGGCCCGGCGCTGGGCCTTGCGCCGCAAGAGGTCATACGGATCGGCGTCCCGCTGCGCGGCCCGGTCCATCTCCCGCTGCAGCCGCTCTTCGTCGACCTTCGAGGGCTGCGCCGGGCCGAAGATGATCTGGCCGTACTCCCCGCAGTTCATGACGTGCTCGTAGAAGCCGTCCTTGAGCGGCACCTGGATCGACTTTCCCCGCGCGCTGGTCCGCCGGCGCTGGTCCCAGACATAGCCAGCCTCGAGTGCATCGAGCGCAAACGTCGAAAACTTTGACTCCCGCGCCGACACAATCCGCCAGCGCGCGCCGTCCACCTGAAACGCTTCCCCGCGCATCGTGCGGCGCCGCATGTAGCCGGCGAGCTGCTGCACGGCGTAGTCCCGCACCTCCGGCATGTTGCTGTTCGGTTGCGTGCGGAGGCTGATCTCGTGCTCGTCCCGCAGATACTTGACCGGCGTCTGCCGCGTGCCCTGTGAGTTCTCGGTCGCCCCCGCCGGGTCGCCGCCGTGCCACACCTCGCGATGCCCCGGAAACCACTCCGCCCGATGCTGCTTGACGATCGGCACGAAGTCCTCGAGGTGGAGGTCCTCGCCCATCACCCCGCCCAGCCAGTGACACGCGCCCCACGGTGGAAACTGCATCCAGAGCGCACAAGGATGGTGATGCCCGAAGTCCAGCAGCTCGAGCAGCGGTAGGTCGGTATTCAACGGCACGGGCGCCACATGGCGTGCCCGGTCAAACACCCCGCCGCCGTACACCGGCTTCCCTTGCACGTTGAGCCCGCGGCGCCCCTCGATGAGCCGCCGGCGCATCGGGTGCCCTTCGGGATAGTCCCGCTCCAGTTGCTCGAGATACCCCTCATCAAGGTTGTGCCGGTTGTCGTAGATCGACAGCCGGATATACCGATGGTTCGGCGTCGCTGGCGCCCCCGATTCCGTATCGGGGAACATCACCGCCAGCCAGTGATCTTCCGAGGGCGGGTTCGGCGTGAAGATCAACTGCTGCGGATAGCCCCGCTGCGACAGGCGCCCCTTGAGCTCGAGCGCGAAGTCCTCCGGGATCTCCTCCGCCTGATCGACCAGCACGCCGGCCAGCGTCATGCCGCGAAACTTGCTGAAGCGGCTCGCATTCTCAGACGGCCGCAAGCCTCGCAGGTAGATCCACGAGCCGTTCGGGAGCTCCCAGCGATGCTCGTCGGGATACCAGGTCACATGGATGCGCGCCTGCTCGAACATCAGCTTCAGCAGCGGCTTGAGCAGCGCGTTGGCGTCGTCGTCGATCCAGCGCGCGACCAACCACCGAATCCCCGGATGCTCGAGACAGGAGTTGAGCACCTTCCACAACCCGATGGTCGTCTTGCTCGAGCGGATCGCGCCCTCGATGTCCAGATACCGCGTGGTCTCCAGCAGGGCCTCGGACTGCTTGCCCCGCCAGACCATGCGGACTTCGCGAACGGCGTCAGCTGCGGCGGTGCTCATGGACAATCGTGGTTTCTGTCGCCAGCTCGCCGCTCATCTCCACCGGCTGCTTCGGCACGCCGTACGCGTAGTGATGCAGCAGGGCTTCCATGTGTGGCGCCTTACCGTCTCGGATGCGCGTGACGAGGCTCGCCTGATACGCCGGGTCTTGCAGCACGGCGCGGGCGAAGTCCTTGATCTCGCACCGCTCCCGATGGGCCACCCGATTCGGAGTGCCGCGCCTGCGTCCGCCGCTCTTAGGCAGTCCCTTCGGTCGCGCCATTTCTATTCATATCTACAGGTAGATTGCGTGCTCTCCTGGCTCGCCCCGGCCTGCTTAACCCACTCCCACAGTTCCATACACGCCGGACAGAACGGCCCTTCCATCCGCGCACTCACCCCGCAGGA
>JANLGX010000397.1 GCA_024654005.1 Gemmatimonadaceae bacterium
GCCTGCGCCGTCTCCGTCTCGAACTCGGCACGCGACCGACTCTCGCCGAGCCCGTCGAGCATGCGGCTGATGGCCGACACCGCCTGCTCGATGTTCAGGTCGTCACGCGCGAGCCGCTCACGGACCGACGTGATCTGGTTGCTGAACGTGGCCTGCGCCGCGGCGTTGCGGTCGCTCGACTGCTGGCGCTGGAGGTTGTACTGGTCGAGCCCGTACTGGTTGAGCAGCCCGGTCGCCTCGTTGCGCACGGCACGCTGCCGCTCGTCAAGCTCCTGCATGAGCTGCGCGCGGGTGAGCGGGTCGGCACCGTCGATCATGGCCTGCGTGATGATGGTGCCGTCGTCGAGGGTCATGTTCCCCTCGCTGAGCTCGGCCAGTTGGGCGCGAGCGTTAGCGAGCTCAGCGAACGCCCGTGCCTTCTGCGACTGCGTCTCGTAGCCCTCGGCGTCGAGGATGGAGCGCAGCGCGAGATCGAGCCCCTCGTCGATCGAGTCGTACTCCTCGCCACCGGAGAGCGACGGGGTCGTGACGTCGCCGAAGTCCTCGCCGCCGTCGAGGTCGCCGAAGTCGAGATCCTCATCGGCGCTTCCGCCGGCCCCGAGCAGGATGTCCGCCTCCGCAGGGCCGAGTGACTGGCGCAGCGCGGCGAGTTCCTCCTCGCTCAGTTCTTCGCCCGCAGCGAGACGCGCGAGCAGCTCATCGGCGTCGACTTCCTGCGCCTCGGTGCCACCGTCCCCGCCGCGGCCGAGAAGCCCCGTTATGGGGTTGCCACCTGCAAATGCCTCGGCTGCCCGGCGGCGCGTGCTTCCGCCCATATCGGACTCTCCTTACATCACCCGCGCGAGCGGTCCGCCTGGTGACGGCGGCATGATCGGCGGTGGCGGCCCCATCTCCGCGGCGAGCTGCGCGAGCGCTGCCTGCGCCGCTGCGCTGCGCCAGAAGCGTGGGTCCCCGGCCTGCCGCCACGACACGAGCCGGTCGTACTGCTCACGCGGGCTGAGCGGGTCGTGGAAGGGCGGGTAGCCGTCTTCGAGCAGACCGTCGACAAAGAAATCGACGCGGTTGTAATAGCGTCCGACGAGCGCATCGCGGATGCGGTTGAACCGTCCGCCACTGAGCTTGCCCTCGCGCTCGCTCACGGGATGCGCCGCTGCGGCTGCCGCCGATGCGTGACGTACATCACAGGCTTGACTCCGCTCGGCGTCCGGTCATAGACCGCCGCTCGCTGGCCAAACGGCTCCTCGTGGAGCTCGTCGTAATCCCATCGGTCACAGCACCGCTCGCTCATGGCGTCGCTCCGTTCCCACCGACCGGGCTGCCCTGCTGCCGTGGCTGCTGCCCGCCGCGCGACCGCGCCGCGTTGCGTCCCGCCGGCCCGCCCCCGCTGCTGCCGCGTCCGCTCGTCTGCTGTCCCACGCTCGATCCCTGCGGCTCCTCGGGCGCACCGCCCGTCTCGCGCAGCCGGTTCATCTGCTCGCCGCCGCCGGACTGGATCGGCTGACCGTTCGGC
>JANLGX010000400.1 GCA_024654005.1 Gemmatimonadaceae bacterium
GGATGTTCTCGGGTTTGATGTCCCTGTGAATCACGCCGCGCCTGTGCGCGTAATCGAGCGCGCCGCCCACGACTACCGCCACTTCGACCGCTTCGCCGACCGGCAGCCGCCCTGCATGCTCGATCCGGGTGCGCAGCGTCTGCGCGCCCTCGACGAACGGCATCACGTAGTACAGCAGATCCTTCTGGCTGCCCGAGTCGTGCAGGGGCAGAATGTGCGGGTGTTGCAGGCTCGCGGTTAGCAGGACCTCGGCCGCAAACCGCTCGGCACTGACGGAGCTGGCCAGATCTTCGTGCAGTACCTTGACTGCGACAGTGCGGTTGTGGCGCACATCGGTGGCGCGATACACGGATGCCATGCCGCCGGTGCCCACGAGCCCCTCGAGGCGGTACGACGTGCCGAGTGCGGTGCGGAGGCGATCAAGCTGGTCGAGCATCAGCAGACAGTGGCAGCGCCCTCAGTCAGGCGCAAGCTCGGCGGAGTACGAGGCGGGGTCCTGGCGAAAGAATCGGCGCAGCTCCGCGTACAAGGCGGGATGCCTCGATCGGAGCGCCCTGGGCCGCTCGAAGAAAGCTTCCGTGCAGACGGCGAAGAACTCGGCGGGATTGGTCGCTCCGTACGTGTCGAGCAGCGTCGGCGCCTCCGCGTCCTGCGCGCGCCTCAGCGCTTCGAACTCCGTGCTCATGATGCGCGCCCAGGCGACGTACTCGCCGGGCGTGTCCAGCGCGGGCACGCCGTCCACCTCGCGGTTCTCGAAGTCGAGCTGGTGCGCGAACTCGTGCAGGATGAGGTTCGCTCCGCTTCCGGGATCGGCCGCCCCGTGACGCGCCGAATCCCAGGCGAGCACCAACGCTTTCATCCCCGGCGCCGTGTGGCCGAGCCGGTCCTCGCCACCTTCCTCCCAGATCCCCCCACCCACGTGCCGTTCCTCCCGGGCCACGTACCCCGACGGATACACGAGTATCGAGGTCAGCTCAGGGTAGTAGTCGCTCTCGCGATGCAGCAGGAGGACGCACGCCTGGCCGGCGATCGTGACGCGGATCTCCTCGGTCAGCTCCAGCCCGCCGCACCCCTCGAAGTGCTTCTCCGCGAGGAAGACCTGGACGTGTCCGAGCAGCTCGGCCTGGTCCTCGGGTGGCAGGCGCCGGAAGATGGAAAGATTCCGCTCGAGGATCGCGCGCCAGGAGGGTGGCGCCGGCGTCGAGCGAAGTCGCTCGCGCCGCCAGCGCGAAATTCCGAATACCATCCGGTAAAGCTAAGGACCGGCGGGTGCGGAGCTGCCGCGACGCGGCTCTCGCTCAGCTAGCGCCTTTTTCGCGGAGATATTCCGCCAGCGCCGTCCGCTCGCCGTACACGGCCCAGTCGAGCGGCGTCCCCTCATAGACCTTGTCTTTCATGTCCAGCCGGGCGCCGCGCTCGACGAGCATGCGCACGACGTCGAAGTGGCTCGACCACACCGCGTGATGCAGCGGCGTGCCGTGCGAGTGGAACCCCTCCGGATTGTACACGCTCGGATCCACGCCGGCGTCGAGCAGGAGGCGAACGATCCCGGCATGCCCGAGCTGCGCCGCCAGAGCGAGCGCCGCCTGCCGGTCGTGCGCGTCGGCGTGCGGCAGCATCCGGGTTACCTCTGTCGTTCGTCCCAGACCCGCCACCGCCGGCAGCGTGTCGACGCGCGCGCCGCGCGCGGCGAGCATCTCCGCGGTGTCCACGAACCCGAAGCTGAGCGCGGTCATGAGCGCGGACTGGTACGCGGTGCCGGGACCGTCGAGCGCCGCGCCGTGATCGAGCAGCGTCTCGGCCAGCGCGCCCTGGAGGCCGGCCGCATGCGGGGGGGAGCTCGACACCAGCATGCTGAGCGTCGTGCACTTCTCGTCGTACATGTCGGCCAGCGCGTCCGGCTCGGCCCCGGCGCTCAACAGCAGCTGCGCGATGGCGACGGCGTTGGGCGGCGTCTTCTGCCGGTAGTCTTCCACGCCGTTGGCGGCGAGGTAGTGCAGCAGCGTGGCGTGGTGGGCGCGGGCCGAGCGCGCATGCGCCAGCTCCGGGTTTTTCTCGAGCATCCCGCGCAGCGCGTCGATGTCGCCCGCGACGATGGCGTCGACCGCGGCCTCGAACCGCGCGACCGCCCCATCCTCGCGCACCGTTTCGGCGAACCTCGCCAGCTCGTCCCAATTCTCGAAGTGGTACTCGCGCGCGAGCACGAGCTGGGCGTCCGCCGGCGCGAGAGTCGTCGTGCGAACGGCGCTCACGGGATGGCCGCGAAAGCGGGGGTGGATCCACTTGAACCGCCAGTGCGCCGACTCCTCACCGGCCAGGATCGCTTTGAAGAGCGCTTTCGCCTGCTCCTTGTAGTCTTCGATCTTCGCCGTGAACGGCAGCGCCGCGGGCAGGCTCATGGCGCCAGGATGCCGGCGAACTTGCCGCGGGGAACTTTCGCAAGCGGTGCTTCTGGCATGCGCGGACCTCCCTCCTGACCCAGACCTAAAGTATAGGCAGAGGGCGGCGCCTGAGAAGTGAGGCGGGCAGGG
>JANLGX010000404.1 GCA_024654005.1 Gemmatimonadaceae bacterium
GCCCCAACAGGCTACCCGGACAAGCGGAACAGGCGGCGTCCAGCTTCGCCCCCGATCCTCGTCCTCCTGCTCGTATCCGTGCCACAAGAGAGGAATGGCAGCGGATCTGCGATCTGAAGGACGGCCCCTGCCGTGCCGGCACCCGCAGCAGTTGGGTTGACTACGCGCACCTTGTCCCGCGTTCCCAGGGTGGCGATGACGTGGCTGACAACATCATTCCGCTCGCTCACCACGCGCACATGCTCTATCACGAGCGAGGGAAGGATCGGGGTCACTTCGCGCACATGATCCGGGCGTCGCTGACACCTGCCGAGAAGGCGTATGTGCTCCGCAAGAAGGGACAGGACTGGCTTGACGAGCACTACCCGTCCGGTGACATCGGCCCGTTGTGCGCGAAGTGCCGCCGGCCGGTGAAGGCCGAAAAATCCGGCGGGCTGGAAAAACCCCGGCCGCGGAAGACGCTGACGATCCGTGTGCCCGACGACGCGGAGAACGGCTCAGTGATCTTCAAGGAACTGGTGGCCGCGTGCGGGGAGACGCTGACCGAGGCGCTCGGGTACACGGGCGACACGCCGCCGTACTACGTGTTGACCGCCGTGATGGCCTCCTACTTGCAGCGGGACGCCGCCTGATGGCCCGTGAGAACGCTGAGGCCAAAGCACGCCGGTACCTGTGCGATGGCCGTCTCACGGTCCTGTACGCGCGCGGTCAGCAGATCCGGGCTACCTGCCGGGGCGATGGCACCCTGTACAAGCTGCGCCACTATCCGGTGGACGGCTGGCGTTGTGACTGCCCGGCGGTGTCGAACTCATGCTCGCATCTGATCGCGTGTCGGCTCGTGACTGAGGTTCCCGTATGAGGCTCGTCCTGATCGGCTCCGGTCTGATCGTCTCGGTCGGCGCCGCTGTCGCCCTGGAGCTTGACCGGCGTGTCGCCCGGCTGGTGCGGATCTGGCGTGCGGAGCGACGACGCAAGGCGCGTGCTGGGTGGCTGTTGTGATCTTCCATCGCGGTCACGTTCGCAAGTTCGACTGGTACGAGGCCGTTGATCTCTATGAACAGGGAGCTTCCGGGCACGAACTAGCGCGTCAGTTTGGAGTCACTCCGCGAGCGGTCTATATCGCCCTGGAGGCACTGGGCGTATCACGTCGAAGCACGGCCTCCTCTGTGCGGGATGACACTCTGCACTGTTGCGAATGTAAGACGTGGAAGCCCGATGCGAGCTTCCCTCGCAATCGAGCGGAGAGCATCGCCCGTCGTGGTAGGCATGGCACCTGCCGCGATTGCCAAGCTCCGATGCGGCGGCGATCACGCTCACGAGCGCGCGAAAAGGCGACCGCGTGACCCGTCTCCTCTCCTTCCTCCGCAAGTGGCTGGAGATCGCCGGGTTGCTGCTCGACCCGACGTTCTACCCGTCCGGGAATGCCGTGGAGGGGGAGACGCGGTGAGCGCTACCGAGTACCGCGTTGAGAATGAGACTGGCTGGCTGCTCAACCGCGAAAGCGGCGAGACAACCCCTTGGCAGGGAATTCGCATCTGTTGGCGGTTCGTCGGTGAACGGAAGTGGCGCAAACGGTCGATCATCGCAGACCCGGAGCAGGGACAGACTCAGGCATCACTCAGGGAGTCGGCGGCGAAGATCGTGGACGTTCTCGCTAGCAAGGTGGAGACCCCGTGACCGACGGTATCAGAGAGGTGCTCGCGCACCATGCCGACTGTGACGGATGGCGCCTGGATCATCGCGTCGAAGTGGTGACAAACAGCATCGGCGCGTTCTCCGCGATCTGTGTGGAGTGTGGCAAGTTGCATCCGGGCAGTTTCGGTAAAGGCGCTCGTGATGCCGCTGAGGCATTCGTGCGCGCTCATCCAAAGTGGGTGCCTTGCGATGGCCGCTGTACACGGTGGGCCGCATGACCGCCACCCTCTACACCTATGAGGAGGCGCTCCGGCTCGCCGCCGACTATCATCGCAACCCCATCAAAGACAAGCTCTATCAGCGCACGTCCAGGCTGGGGGCCTCCGTCGCCGAATACCTGGCCTGGAAACGACTATCCGGGGCGGCGGAGTCATCACTCGTAACCTGCGAGTCCTACCTCGCACGGCTCGCCGTCAGCAC
>JANLGX010000405.1 GCA_024654005.1 Gemmatimonadaceae bacterium
GCCACCGTATGACACCTGGACGGACGAGGAGCATTGCCGGAAAGCCAAGACCCGCCAGGATTTCCTGAACATCGTCAAAGACCTGGTACGTCATCCCGATGAGACGAGACGGCTGGCCCGTGAGGCGCATGAGCATGTGATCCGGGAACGCTGTATCGCACGGGAAGCCGAAACCTGGCGGGAAGCCGTCAGCCCGTAACAACCACAATGGTAGGAGTCCGTTGCTATGCCAGCAGCACAGGGTGATGTATCCCACGACTCGACCGACATTGGCTCCCCAGTCAAGATCGGCGGCAAGGCGGTCAGCAACACCGATCCGACCGCTGTCTCAGGTGCGGACAGAACAGACGCCTGGTTCGACGTGCAGGGCGCATTGGTTACCGATCCGCGCCCCGCGACGTGGGTTGAGAGCGCATCGTCGATCAGCGGTACCGCATGCGCGGTCTGCCACGCGTCCACGTCCGGGTCAACGCACTACCTGACCGGCGTCCAGGTCGCGTACCGCACCGCCATCTACAAGATCGTCGATGTGTACGACGGCGCCACCGTCAAGTTCAGCTTCCACAGTGGCGCTAACCCGAGCGTGCTGATGTTTCCCCGCCCGATCAAGATGACCCAGAGTGCTGAGGTGTGGGCGACGGCGGGTGCGGCAGCGGCAGCCTCAGGTGAGTGCTACATGAACCTGTTCGGCTACACGAAGGACGACTGAGATGGGCGCCTTCCAGGGTGGTCGTTCCCATGATGCGACCGACCGGGAATGCCCGGTCAAGATCGGTGGCAAAACCACCTCGAACACTGATCCGACCGCGGTGGCCGGAGGTGACCGCACCGACGCCTGGTTCGATGTGCAGGGGGCGTTGGTCACCGACCATCGTCCGACGACATGGGTGGAGTCCGCGTCCGCTATTTCGTCCGCCGCCGCCTCCGTGTCGCACGCGGCTGAGTCAGGGAAAACGCATTTCCTGACTGGCGCGTTGGTCAGCTACATAGGCTCCATCTACGCGATCGTCGATGTGTACGACGGCACCAGCAAGAAGTTCAGCTTCCACAGCGGTGCCGTGCCGAACCTGCTGCTGTTCCCCCGCCCGATCAAGTTCACGCAGGGGAACAAAATCGTGATCGAGGCGGCAGCCGCCAGCGCCGCTTCGGGTGCCTGCTACGTCGGCCTGTTCGGATACACCAAGGACGACTAACGGTGACCGAACTGGGTGACGGCTGGGCGCTCGCCGACGAGGACGCTGAGAGAGAAGAGCGGGAGAGGGCGCGTCGGAAGGTTGACGCGCTCCTCTCCGGCGACCTCGACAAGCTCGCCCAATACCAGGTAGAGGACGAGATCGGGAAACGCGCCCGCGCAACAGGAGTCGTCGGCGTCAAACACGACCCATCCCACATCTACCGGCAAAACGACGGGCGCCTTCAGGCGGGTGTGAACTGGATCCTGACCCCGGACAGGTTCGAGGAGATCCGGCAAGGCTACGTGTGCCTGAACTGTCAGGAGCCGTTGCATCATCTGGGCGCGTTCCCGGAGGAATGCCCTGTCTGCGGGTTCCGGGTGCGGGAGATGCAAGTGAGTGAGCTTGCCAAAGACATGCGTGAGGACGAATACGTTGGTGGCGACTCCGACTCCGAAACTGAGGCCCGGTGGGCGTGGGAGAAGGCCGAGAACCGTTGGAAACGTGCGGGCGGCAAAGGGATCCTGGTTCCTCCCGGCACAAGCATCTAGTGGGACGGAAAGCAGGGCAGGTCGGCGGACACGAACGCAACCGCCGGCAGCGTAAACGCTGGGGCCGCGTGCGGGAGAGCCGTAAGAGCCTGGGCGTAACACCGTCTAGGCAGAAGGAGCAGACGCTTGACGACACTCGCAAATTTCCGGACGAGAGTTTCCGCGAAGATCGGGCTTGACAACACCGCCAGCTCGGCCGACCAGTCCCTGGTGGACTCATGGCTGAACGAGGGTGTTGTCGATGTTCTGCGCGAAACCGGCTGCAACGTGGACTCAACCACCGTCACGCCCGGTGCGACAGCAGATTACGCGCTCGGCGTGTCCGTGCTCGGCATCCTCGACGTGTACACCACCTCCGGCTCGTCGGATAGCCGGATGCAGCAGTTGTCGGTGCCGGACATGCTGGAACTGCGCCGCAACGGCTCATCCGCAGCAGGGCCAACCACGTATTACGCGATGGCCGGGACGGACTTGATGTTGTTCTATCCGACCCCTGGCGCGTCGGACACGTTCACGATGTACGTGGTTCCGAAACCCACGGCGATGAGCGTCTCCTCGGATGATCCGTCCTCAGCGAGCCTGGGCGGGGTACGTACCGAGTTCCACAAGGCGATTGAGCTGTACGCGTTGGCGGAAGCCGCCGACTACGACGACGACGGATCCTCAGCGCAAGGGCAGAGGTATAGGGAACGCTACCGGGAAGAACTAGGACGGATCCGCCGCAGCCTAAACCTACTCGGACGGTACAAGCAGCCTGCGGCGGTGCTACCAACACAGCGCCGTCGGATGGGCGCACGGCGGTTCAACGATCAGGACTGGCGTTAGGTGGCATCGCATAGCTTCAATCCGGTCAGCCGGGGGAAGCTCTGGTCGGATGCCCAGTCGATAGCCCG